>JAPLJQ010000510.1 GCA_026388495.1 Deltaproteobacteria bacterium
GCGAGGATCAGAATGGCGCAAATCACCATCACGATCATCATCAAGGGTTTCTGATTGTTAAGAGACGACTTGTAAGGATATACCGGCTCTTCGGCTTTCCCAACGGCCAGCCCCAGTTCAATAAAAATGAGCCTGATTCCATTCAGGGCGTGGAATGCGAAGGCCACGAAGACACAGAATTCGCCAAGTTTGAAAACGGGATTCTTAAGAATCGCCATGGCGGCAGCCCAGCTTTCCGGGCCATACATTCTGACAGAACTTGCAAATATATGCATCAAAAAGAACAAAAGAATTCCAAGCCCGGTGAGGCGGTGCAGTATATATAGATACCGCTCTACACCCCAGCGACCACCACCAAGCCATCCAATGATTCCCAAATGGTTATCGAATTGTTTATTTCCCATCTTTCTGCCCCCTAATATTTACGCTCGACCGGCTTCCACTTGGTTATCGTTACCGGTTTATAAGAAAGTTTAGGCCCTTCTTTAGTGTAAGAGACCAGTGTGTGCTTGAGCCATTTTTCGTCATCACGCGTCGGGAAATCATAGCGGGCATGTCCGCCTCGGGACTCTTCCCTTACCACGGCTGCCGTCAGCAGCATCTCGGCGAGGTCAACAAGATTTCCTATCTCCATGGCATTCATCAGGTTGGTGTTATAGACAGAACCCTTATCGGCAACATAGATATTCTCAAAACGTTTCTTCAAAACCTTGACCTTCTTTAAGCCCGCGCTCATTTCTTCGCCGGTGCGGTACACGCCTGCATGCTGGTCCATTGTTTCACGCAGTTCGCGCTTAATATCGTAAAGATTTTCAGTACCTTTCTTCTGGAGGAGATCTTCAAAAATCCGCTTTTTCTCTGCTTTGACCTGTCCATCAGGAACTTTTATCAAAGGAGGATTGGAGCTTACAAACTTCACGATCTCTTCTCCCGTAATTCCTCCCCAGACGAGACATTCAGCAGTGGAATTACAACCAAGACGATTGGCGCCGTGCATAGAGTGGCAGGCAACTTCACCGGCCGCCCATACTCCCTTCATTTTGGTGGCGCCATTAATGTCCGCCTCAATTCCGCCCATGCTGTAGTGGGCGACGGGTCGAACCGGAATGGGTTCGTTGATCGGATCGATGCCGCGATACTTTATGCAGACTTCCCGGATTAAGGGAAGCGCCTGATTGATTTTCTTTGCGCCAAGGTGGGTCAGATCAAGGTGAACGTAATCGAGGCCCGATGGGCCCTTAAACCCTCTTCCTTCTTTGATCTCCGTGATTTCGGAACGGGATACGATGTCGCGCGGGGCAAGCTCCATGAATTTTGCGGCATATTTTTCCATGAGGCGTTCGCCCTTGTTATTTTTCAGGTATCCACCCTCGCCGCGGCAGGCCTCCGTCATCAAAATACCGGAGGGAATCAACCCCGTGGGATGAAACTGGAGAAATTCCGGGTCCTCAATATTCAACCCTGCCCGATAGGCGATGGCATGCCCGTCACCGCTGACGGTCTGTGAGTAGGTGGTAAATCCATAGAGGGTTCCCAGACCACCGGATGCGATAAGCATCGCTTTGGCTCTGAGAACCATAAATTTGCCGCTGGCCATATCGATACCGGTAATACCGGCGAACTGGCCATCATCATAAATAATTGATGTAGCGAAAAATTCGTCATAGCGGTCGAAATTTTTGTACTGCATCATCGTGTCATAAAGGGTCTGCACCTCAAAGAACCCCGTTTTGTCTGCCGCCATTGTAGCTCTCGGATAGGTGTGTCCTCCAAATGGACGCTGCATCAGTCTGCCATCCGGGTACCGAGACCATGGCATCCCCCAGTGATCAAGCAGGAGGATCTCTTTAGGGCTGGTTTCCACGAATCGATCAACTACGTCCTGATCAGACAGGAAATCGGCGCCTTTATTGGTGTCCCACGCATGAAGCTCTAAACTGTCTCCATCTTCCTCCCTCATCACGGCTGCAGAACCACCCTCAGCACACACGGAGTGGGGACGCTGGATCTGAACCTTCGATACAAGGGCAATGTTGATGGAGTCTTTTGATTTTCGGGCAATTTCCACTGCTGCGCGAAGACCGGCCAGGCCGGTTCCGAAAATCA
>JAPLJQ010000158.1 GCA_026388495.1 Deltaproteobacteria bacterium
AGTTCATCAATACTGACAGCACACGAAAAAGATTCGACATGAAATACGCCCTTTCCGTAGAAACAGCCGTCTATGCGTTACGAACTTCGCTATACTTCAGATAACGAATCAATATTGCGCTTGCGAAGATCATTCCGCCGACGATGGCAAAGGCCAGGGCAAAGCAACCCGCGTCTCCCATGATTCCAACGCCTGCGGGAATCAATCCTGCCCCGATCAGGTAGGCGAAAAAGATAGTCATGGATACGGAAATATTCCGGACATTTGAAGGCGTCGATCCGGAAAGAAGGGCAAACCCTGCCGGGAAAAAACAGACGGACAGCATGGGTTGCATGAACACCATAAACAGCAACCAGTTTCCCGGCACAACCCCCAAGAGGAGCGTCATGATTCCGTTAAACATCATGACGCCTTTAATCGTCAGTTCCGGTCCCATACGGTCTGACATCCATCCCGACAGCAGGGCCATGACTACCGGAAGAATTCTGGAAAGGGATATGACGGTGTTGGCATAGCTTCTGTCAAACCCTCGATCGGCAACGAGGTAAAGAGGCAGCATGCTGAAAATGCCCATGCTGGTTGCGATGCCGAAGCTGAACAGAATAGTCATGATCCAGAATGACGGCTGCCGCATGAGAAGACGGACATTCTGATAATTGGGGATCTCGCCTTTGAAGTCTCCCCCCTTGCCGAGCTTGAGAAACAACACACCGATGAGCATTGAAGCTATTCCGATGGAAGCAAGAACCCCCTGCCAGGATAACCATCTGAGCAGCAGTTCGGCGATCAAAGGTGCGGCGATATAGGCAACGGCGGGCGCCATTTCATGAAATCCGATGGCCTTGCCCCAATTGGCCGGTTTGATGGAAGATGTCACGGTGGTCATTCCCGATGGCAGATAAGCCCCGGCGGCAAGTCCCAGGAGGACCAGCGCCAGATTTATTCCCCATCGGGTTTCGCTTGAAGCGACAAAGAGGAGGGCACATCCGGTGGCAAGGGAAGAAATGATAATGATTTTTCTGTGTGTCAGCCAGACGGACAAAAAGCCGGATGCCACAAGAGACGTACAGTAACCAATGGAAATCAGAAGGAAAAAACCACCGGCCCCCGCATGATCCAGACCAAGGTCGCTTTCTATGGTCGGCATGAGGGGGGCGGGTAAAATTCTGGAGATAAAGTTGAAAAAGAAAATACCCGTCACAAGGACCAGCAGTGTTATTTTTGATTTCAGCGATGCGGAGGCGTCATTCATGTTTTTTATTGTGGGAAACTTGTATCAGGATCCTTCTCTACATACCATCCTGTCTTGGGTGAAAAAATCGTGAATGACGAATACGGCATGACCATTCGCTAAATATAGGGGAAAACGTTCTTTTCTACCATCTGGAAATTTTGTTTCACCCGTTCATGACCGTCGATAATGTCCATGTGTCCCGGGAAAAGTGCGTCTGTATCGAGTTTTGAAAGGGCCATGATGCTTTGCTTAAGATATTCGCTGCTGCCTCCCGGAAAATCCGATCTTCCCACGTTCTGATTAAAAATCACGTCCCCGGAGAAGAGGGCTTTCCGGGCTGGCCAGTACAGGCCGATGGAACCGGGTGAATGTCCCGGAACAAGATGGATTTGAAAGGTTTCTCCCCCCAGGGAAAGCTCACCTTCGGAAAGAACAAGGGTGATCTTTACGTCGGGAGACTTCAGACCGAACAGGCTGTAGAGACTTGCCCCCCCTTCCTTCATAAACTCGATTTCCTTCTCGTGGAGGGCGATTTTTACGTCGGAATCATTGAAAAAAACGGAACCCTCATAATGATCGGGGTGGGAGTGGGTGTTGATGACAAACCGGATATCGCTTTTTGAAATGCCGTCCTGTTCCATTTGTTCAAGAAGGTTGGGAAGGTATTCCAAAAGCCCCGGGTCTATGAGCGCCCCGACATTGCCGCCGATATAGAAACTGTTGCAGTTGTTGGCGTAATAATTCTTCCATTCATAGACATAGATATCGTCTGAAAATTTCATGATGGCTCCTTCATATGAAATATTGAGAAAAACAGCGTCCATACTACTTTGATATTCCCATTCATGCAAGAACATTGCTAACATGTGAACCGAAAAAAAGAGTTGACAAAACAAAATATAGTTGTATTATGCAACCATGAAAAACGAGAGCGATAAAAAAGCATGTGACATTTTTTCCCTCCTATCGGAGCTCTTCCAGGTGGTGAGATTCTGCCGTCAGGACGCGGTATTTTGCGAGGATGTAACCTTTTCCCAGTTTTTTATCCTCGATCGGGTTTCTGAAAGGGGCTCTTTAACGATGTCGGAGCTCCGTCAAGTTCTGGCAGTGGACAAGAGCACAGCGACCCGGCTGGTGAATCCCCTTGTCAGGGATGGGCTGATTGA
This sequence comes from Deltaproteobacteria bacterium, assembly GCA_026388495.1. Classification (GTDB taxonomy): domain Bacteria; phylum Desulfobacterota; class Syntrophia; order Syntrophales; family UBA2185; genus JAPLJQ01. The sequence continues at coordinate 2,401 of JAPLJQ010000158.1, forward strand.
GCGAAAGAAGTCGGAAAATGATTCCCGGTCGGTAACATTGAGATTGACCCCCGCCGGACAAGATGTTTACAGGAGGGTCTGGTTGTGCCTGAGAGACTTTGTCGATGCCATTTCTGCAGGCATTCCCGAAGAGAAGAGGGACCATGTC
>JAPLJQ010000320.1 GCA_026388495.1 Deltaproteobacteria bacterium
CGTCGCACTGGGCGGGGGAGACCCGTCTAGTGTGCCGGCGCTGGGCCTCGAAGAGCTCGTGCGTGCGGGCGTCGCAGACATCCGCACGACGGATGTCCTTGCCGCTTGGCTGGCCGAGCGCGGAGTTGCGCACGAGACGTCAGCCGCGTTGATTGCGACGGATGATCTGTCGGCGTGGCGCCTTGTGCGTGACGATGCAGCACTCGAGTGCGTGCCCGCCCGCGAGGAACTCGCGGCACGCGCGACCGCGGCAGCGCTCGGCGCATTGTGGGAGATCACTGTGAGGCTTCGTCGCGAGTGCCCGTGGGATCGCGAGCAGACTCCAGCGACGATCGTGCAGCACACGATTGAGGAGGCCTACGAGTTGGCCGATGTCGCGCTTGCAGGGCCACCTGGCCCGAAGCTCGTAGACGAGCTGGGGGACCTGCTCTTTCAATCCTTCATCCTGTCGTTGATGACGCGCGAGGTTGGTGCGGGGGATCTCTCCGACGTTGCCCAAGGCATCTCCGACAAGTTGATCCGGCGGCATCCGCACGTTTTTGGCGAGACGACTGTCGAGACCAGCGCCGACGTTTTGGACCGCTGGGAGGGCATCAAGCGAGAGCAGGAAGGCCGTGAGGGCATCTTCCACGACATTGATGGCCTTAACAATCTCCGGAACCTTGTCAATGTCCGGTTTGGACGTTACATCGATGTTAATCAGTTTCTGAGGAAAGACGGTCATGACCTTTGCCAGTTCCGAGAGAGGTTTTTTCTCCTCCAGCATGGCGATCAGGATCTGGATGGCCGTAAGAATGCCGTCGCCCGTGGTGTGTTCCTGAAGGAAGAGCAGGTGCCCCGAATCTTCGCCTCCGATGGATGCCCCCCGTGCCCTCATTTCTTCGAGGACATAGCGGTCTCCCACCTTGGTGGCGATCATGTCTATTCCCAGGGACTTGAGTGCCTGACCAAGGCCGAGGTTGCTCATCACTGTTGCGACGACCAGGTTGTTGGTCAGCTTTCCTTTTTGCTTCATCACCTTGGCGCAGACAGCCATGATCTGGTCCCCCGTCAGGACATTTCCCTTTTCATCCACGGCGATGAGGCGGTCCCCATCGCCATCGAAGGCAAATCCCACGTCGGCTTTTCTTTTTATCAATTTTTCCACCAGCATTTCGGTGTGTTGGGAACCGCAACGGTCATTGATGTTTGATCCATTCGGCTGGTCAAAACGCGCCGTGACTTCCGCTCCAAGCTCCAGGAAGGTCTGGGGGGCGACGCGATAGGTGGCGCCGTTGGCGCAATCCAGCTCCAGCTTCATCCCCTCCAGGGTCAATTCCTTGGGAAAGGTGCTCTTCAGAAAGACGATATAGCGGTCCCTGGCCCCTTCGATGCGGTAGGCTTTTCCCAATTCATCCGAGGAAGGCTTGAGGGTATACATGACATTTTTAAGGACCATCTCTTCGATTTCCAGTTCTGTATCGTCGGGAAGTTTGTAGCCTTCATTCGAAAAAATTTTGATGCCGTTGTCCTGGTAGGGATTGTGAGAAGCCGAGATGACAATGCCCGCGTCGGCCCGCATGCTCTGAGTGAGAAAAGCGATCCCCGGCGTGGGCATGACTCCGACCATGATGGCATCCACGCCCATGGAGCATATACCTGAAACCAGGGCGTTTTCGAGCATATAGCCGGATATCCGCGTGTCTTTTCCGATGATGATTTTAGGGCGGTGGCCCTTGTGCTTGAAATAATGGGCTGTCGCCTTGCCGACGTTCAGGGCCAAATCAGCTGTCATGGGGTATTCATTGGCTACCCCTCTGATGCCATCCGTCCCAAATAGTTTTCCCATAAACCGTCTCCTGTGCCCAATGATTAAAATCCGGGATGCGTACTCTGCCCTGTTTTAAAAAGTCAATGGATTTATTTTGTTCTCCGCAATTCATGCCTTGTGTTGCTTGTTCTCCAGAGAGGCCCGGATGAATCTGTCGAACAGGGGATGTGGGTAGGTCGGGCGAGATTTGAATTCGGGATGAAACTGACATCCCAGAAACCAGGGATGGTCCTTGATCTCGATGATTTCCGCCAGACGGCCGTCAGGAGATGCACCGGTGATGCACAATCCCTTTTCCGTGAGAATATTTTTGAATTCGTTATTGAATTCATAGCGGTGCCTGTGCCTCTCGCTGATTTCATGTTCGCCGTAAGCATCGAAGGCGAAGGATTCATTCGCCAGCATGCAGGTGTATGCCCCCAACCTCATGGACGCCCCCTTATCCTTCACGCTTCTCTGCTCGGGAAGAAAGTCGATGACTGGATAACGGGTTTTCTCATCGAATTCGGAACTGTTGGCTTTTTTCAGTTTGCAGACATGCCGGGCATATTCCACCACGGCCAATTGCATGCCGAGACAGATGCCGAAATAGGGGGTGTGGTTTTCACGGGCGTATTGAATGGCGGTAATCATTCCTTCGATGCCCCTCTGGCCGAAACCTCCGGGGACCAGGATGCCATCAGCGCCGTCCAGATGATGACCGACGCCTTCCTTCTCAATTATTTCCGCGTCCACAAAACGCAATCTTACCCGGCAATCGTTCGCGATGCCGCCGTGCACAAGGGCTTCATTTAAGCTTTTGTAGGAATCCGTCAGGTTTACGTATTTTCCCACGATGGCAATACATACGTCGTGGGTCGGCTCTTTGATTTTGTTGACAACGTCTTCCCACGCCTCCAGGTGGGGCCGGCCTGTCCAGATATTGAGGAGTCTGACAATTCTGTCGTCAAGACCTTCCATATGGAAAAAGAGGGGCACTTCATAGATGCAGCTTACATCTTTAGCTGTAAAAACGGCTGCAATCTCCACGTTACAGAAGAGGGAGATTTTTGCCTTGATGTCTTCGGAAAGGAATTCCTCCGTGCGGCACAGCAGAATGTCGGGTTGAATGCCGATCTCACGGAGGGCTTTGACGCTGTGCTGCGTCGGCTTTGTTTTCACTTCTCCCGCCGTCTTGATGAAGGGAACCCAGGTCAGGTGAATGAAGATGGCGTTTTCCCTCCCCACCTCATTTCGGAACTGCCTGATGGCCTCGAGAAAGGGGAGGCTTTCAATGTCCCCGACGGTGCCGCCGATTTCCACAATGGCGACGTCAAAGCCGCCGGCGCTGGATTTGATGTAATCCTTGATTTCGTCGGTGATATGGGGAATGACCTGTACGGTTTTCCCGAGGTAGTCGCCTCTTCGCTCCTTTGATATAACGGAAAAATACACCTGTCCGGTTGTCAGGTTGTTGCATTTCCCCATGCGGGTGCTGGTGAACCGCTCGTAGTGGCCGAGATCCAGATCGGTTTCCGCGCCGTCGTCGGTTACAAAAACCTCGCCATGCTGGAAGGGACTCAGTGTACCCGGATCCACATTGATATACGGGTCCAGTTTCTGGTTGGTTACCCTGAGACCGCGACACTCCAGGAGGGCCGCAATGGAAGCCGCCGCCAGCCCCTTGCCGAGAGAGGAAAGAACACCGCCTGTCACAAAAATAAATTTCGTTTTCATGGGCACTCCTAAAATAATTGAACCGCAAACGCGCTCTGCGTGTCCCGCTAACCGTTTCCGCTGCGGAAAGCCACGCCCGCAGGGGGGGATTCCGCTCACTTATGGTTGGCCGCTGTTTTTCTCGAGAGACTTCTTTATCTCGCCTGCAATGAACTCAGGAGGTTCACCCAGGAGAATTCCCGTTGAAATGGTTTCCAGATAACGGTCATCCCAGGGGATATTGTATTCATTGATGAGATTGCGTATATCGTTAAACTGGTAGCCGAGAATATCTTTCTTCTCTCTCACGGTCAGAGAATCATTGAACTCCACGTGGATCAGGAGCAACTTTCCGACGCCTGCGCGATCACACAGAAGGGGGATGATGACAATGGAAGCTCTGTCTAACTTCCCGCGACCAACATAGACATGACCGGTGCTCACGATGGATCGTTTGGTTCCCATGAGGAGAGTCGATCTTTCCACCCTCGATTTCATCGTAAGGGAAATGCCACCCCTCTTTTCAATGGATATGGTCGAATCCTCCACGGGATTTCCATAGGCGTCCAGATGATCGATGTCATAAACCGTATATCCATTGATCCTGGATATTGCGGGGTGGATCCTATCGAGGGTCAGAATATTTTTCGCTACCAGGGACTTTACGGAAAATTCAAGTTCCCTGAAAAGATCAAATATTATGCCTCTGAGCGGCTGTTCCTTTCTGCTCGTTCCCACCGTCACTGTCTTGGCCTGGTGTTTGATGGCATCGATCGGTCTGGAAAGTTCGTCGATGGCGTGACCGAGGGATATATCCAGGAGATCGATGGGAGAGGTGAACCCGTTTTCCGTTTTAAAATCATGCCAGAAATCTTCGAGGGGCAGTTTTCCAGAGGCATACTTCAAAAGGAGAACCATGTCGGAAACAGTCTTCATCGTTGCCAGGGAGAAGCAATCGTTGATCATATGTTGATGGAACGTTATGGAGAAATCTCCGACCATTCTCCGGAAGCGCCTGTCTGCAATTCTTTCGTAGATGGAATATTTCTTCCTGTCATGTTCCATCATTTTCCGATTGAGATGACTTCTGAATGCGCGAAGGATTGAGGCGTCTCCATCAATGCTGCTGGCAGCATAATAACTCCAGAGGTGTCCCGCCAGCGTGTTGAGAATAACCGGCAGGGGCATGGGCGCTCCGGGAATCCCGATGACCACATCGGCGATGTTGTTGAACCGCTCTTCGCC
>JAPLJQ010000325.1 GCA_026388495.1 Deltaproteobacteria bacterium
ATCCCGCATTTCTTACAATCTCAGGGATTGTAATATCGGTAAAGACCGATATCTGCACCTCGCCGTTCATGAGCTGCTTGACATTGGTGACGGGAAGAGGAGAACTAACCAGATTTGTAAAACCCTTGCTCTTCAGGAACTGCTCGGTGAACCAGTCGGTAGTCGTGGCAATGGCAGCAATCTTTCTGGCTTCTTCCACGCTGTTGATTCTGATACCGGAACCCTTCTTTGCGTAAAAGATCGCGCTATTTTTGCCGACCGGCCCTACCCATTGAAACAGCTTCTCCCGTTTTTCCGTTCTCTCGGTACTGAAGAGCACCACATTCGGGTTGGTCAACGCCATGTTGTAGGCTTCATCCCAGGAGGTCAACCGGATGTTATCCGGAATACCCTGACGGGCAATGATCTCCCGCACCACGTCCGTGACAAAACCGGTGACCTTTCCATCTTTCATGAAGGTAACCGGCGGGTATTCCTCCGTCAACATTTTCAGCTCAGAAGTTCCGTTTATATTTTTCTGCGTGGCGCATACGCACCCGGCAAGAACAAGCAAACCCAACATCAAACATAAACAACCGCTTTTTTTCATAAATTTTCCCTTCCCCTTAAATGTGTTTGCAGCAATAAAGAACGCAGTGTCTTTATCGCTCCCTTGCCGAATAATCAAGATATTATTGTCATCATAGGCAGGGTAAGATACCTTTGTACGCGGAACACCCCTTCATCATTTTCCCTTCTCTTCCTCCGTCTTCATGCTGGTCCGACGATGGTTTTCATCCATGATGATCCTGATCCGCTGTGCCCAGGACTTGAAAGCCTCCTTGGCCGATCCCAGCTCTGAAAAACGTTCCGTGAATCCGGCAGTTTGCTCGGCAACGGCAACGGCAATGACGTCACTGCTGACACTGTCCATGCCCATCAGCTCCGCGGAGGTGGCGCCGGAACCGGTCCATGAATCCGTGACGCCTTTCTTGATGATGCTGATGCCGATTCCCACGGGGAGAACGGATGTTATGGCGCTTTTGATGGGCTCGCTCTTCTTGATATTGGTGATGGCCACCCGGAGCCTCAGGACATCGGCGGCCGGATCGGCCACGATGGTGTATCCGTCTTTCAGGGCATTCACAAGCTCCAGGTCAAAGGCATCGGCCAGCTCTTTCATCTCGTTCGCATCGATCCCCCTGTCTTTGGACTTTGCGTCGTAGTAGAAGATGACGCTGTCGATCATCACCTTCTTATACTTGGAGAAGTCGACGCCCGGCTTGAACCAGCGCTTTCTGGCCCCGTCTTTCGGTCCTGGCTCGAGATTTTTGTAATAATCCCCGAGAAACCCGGAGTATTTCAGATCTCCCGCAAAACACGGGGACACCGCAAGGGAAATTCCAATGACGATGGCCATCATGATCTTTAATCTACTTTTCATAAGCACCCCCTGTCTGGTTTTGTCTGTTTTATGGAATGCAGCGCCTCTTCCGGGATATCGCTGATGTCGCGCTGACGTTTAGCATCTCCGGATGGTTTGTTTGATAAGGAATTGCTTTTTGACGGGGAAAGTATAAGAAGGACGGTCTTGTGTGTCAAGTAAATGTTGGCCACAAAATATGGGGTGCGGCGCCGGAGGTTATCGTTCTTCGGGACCGCCTCCTGTACCGAAGGCTTTTATGTGCCGGAATAAGTGGCGCTTTAATCTGAAAGATAGTATAAGAAAAGACAGCGTTATTAAGGGACATCCATGATTATTATGCTTTCTATTAACGGGTGGCTGTTCTCACTTACGGATAACAGCCGGCAAGAAAGGGAAATGGGGGTGGCCAAATGTGGAAGGAATTGATGACAATGCCTCACGTGGTGTTCGGCGTATTCGGGATTCTCTTCGCCGTCTGGGTTGCCGTGGAAGCGGTAAACAGCAGTGAGGCGAATCAGTATAGATTGAAACTGGCCAGTATCGGTACAACGCTGTTCATGTGGCTTGCCTACCTGATGGGTGGTTGGTGGTATGTTGTCTATTATGGCACCGCCGACAGTAGCAGCGATAAATCAATCATCCTGGCCGGACCCTGGAAATGGTCCCATTCTTTTTTCATGGAGGCGAAGGAGCATATTTTCTTCATGCTGATCCTCCTGAGCATCCTGCTTCCTATCGTCACTTTCCGCAACCAGGTTTTCAAGGACAGGAAAATCCGCAACCTGACCATCGTGATCGCATTGACGATCGTTGTTCTGGGACTGGGAATGGAAGGTTTCGGTGCAATGATCAGCAAAGGGGTCAAAGTGAGCCTGATGGGAGGAAAATAACATGAAAAAGCGATCTGGGAATCAAGCACTGGACAAGTTGTCCGTCGGGTTCGGGATATCGTTTCTGATCGCAAGCATTTTCAACGGCCTGCTGATCGTTGCCAAAGAAACCTATGCCCCTTTGAAGGCCTGGATGAAATCCCTTTTCGGCCATCACTGGACGACCCACGGGATTTTTGTCATCGTCCTGTTTATCGTTCTGGGATACATTTTATCCAAAGTCGGCCTGGAGAAGAAGATAGACGCGGATAAAACCTCCGGGATGGTCATTGCCGGAACGGTGTTGGGGGGATTGATCATCGTGGGATTCTTCTTTAAACATCTTTTTGAGTAATCGGTGTCAAGTGAAGATGTTATAGAAGATTGGGAGATGGGGTTCTATCGGTAAATTAGAGCGGGACTTATTCTTGAGGAAATAACATTATTGTTTACCAATTGAAGTCTTGCATCTTCATCGCTCTTGAAGTTTTGTTGACTTCAGGAAGCTGTATATACGCACAGTAAGTGAGAAAAAGCACCGTCCAGACTTAGCATCTTTCCACCTGTATTCAATGAATCGGCTAAGAGAGCCGGTCCGGCATAGGCAAGGGCCGCGTATCGCCGCTCCATGGGATTTCACACGGCAGTTATGAAAGACGTCGTACGCTTTTCCCCTGATTGTCTGAGAATGCGGCAGATTCAATCAGGCGCCTCGTCAGGATCGAGAATGTTTTCTTCGATGTTCGGTTCATATCGAATGAAGGAGAAGGTATGACCTTCGTTCTTAAATTTCCGGCTCAATGAGATAACCATACCTGTGAAATGCGATGATGAAAAGTTTTACGAGTTTCACAAGGAAAATATTCTTTTATGCCAACATAGTTTTAACGATTTGACTTGACATAACGAGAAACATTTCCTATGAAACTCCCGGGACACTGGGCATGGTTTTATCATATTGCCAAAATAGTAAATATAGGAGGTAAGTCGTGCAAAATGCAAAATCAAACGAGGAGGTATAAAGATGGGGTTTCTAAGTAGTACAGTAGGCAAAAAGATTTTAATGGCGATCACGGGTTTTTTATTGATAATGTTCTTATGCGTTCATCTTCTTGGTAATTCTTTTATTTATTTTGATTTGATCAATGCCTATGGTGAGCGTCTGCATAGCATGCCGCCGCTGGTATGGGCGGCCCGTATCGGCATGGTGATCTTGTTTGCCGTGCATATCTTTTTCGGCATTACTCTGACCCTGGAGAACAATGCTGCGAGGCCGCAGGCGTATAAAGTGAAAAAGAGCCTCCGCGCAACGTTCGCAGGCAAAACAATGATCTGGACAGGGCTCGTGATAGCTGCTTTTCTCATCTATCACATTCTTCACTTCGCCATGAAGGTCACAAATCCGGATATATCACACGAACTCGATGAAGTGGGGCGTGACGATGTATTCAGAATGATCGTGTTCAGTTTTCAAAATGTTCTGATAGCCGGCGGTTATTTCGTCGCATTGATCGCTGTTTTTCTTCATCTTTTCCATGGGATACAGAGCTTTGTGCAGACCTTCGGACTCAATAGCGACGCGTCGATTCCTGTCGTTGAAAAAACCGGTAAAGGAATCGCATTTATCCTGTTTTTAGGGTATGTGTCAATTCCGGTTGCGGTCGTATTAGGCATATTAAAATATATAGGATAGGGGGGATGAATCGTGATAATTGACGGAAAATGTCCATCGGGTCCACTTCCGGAAAAGTGGGATAAGCATCGCCAGGATATGAAAATGGTGAATCCAAACAATAAGCGGAAATATAAAATTCTCGTTGTCGGCACCGGTCTTGCCGGCGCCTCCGCTGCTGCCTCCCTTGGAGAGCTCGGGTATAATGTTGAGTCTTTCTGTTATCAGGACAGCCCCCGGCGCGCCCACAGTATCGCAGCCCAGGGCGGAATCAACGCAGCCAAGTGTTACCAGAACGACAACGACAGCATCTACCGCCTCTTTGTAGACACGGTCAAGGGCGGCGACTTCAGGGCCCGCGAGGCAAACGTGTATCGTCTCGCCACGGTCAGCAACAATATCATCGATCAGTGCGTAGCCCAGGGCGTTCCTTTTGCAAGGGATTATGCGGGCTATCTTGATAACCGCTCCTTCGGCGGCGCGCAGGTCTCCCGCACCTTCTATGCAAGAGGGCAGACAGGCCAGCAGCTGCTCCTCGGCGCTTATTCGGCCCTTATGCGCCAGGTAAAGCTCGGAACCGTAAAGATCTTCCCGCGCACCGAAATGCAGGACCTTATCGTTGTTGACGGCGAGGCAAAGGGTATCACAATCCGCGACCTGATAACCGGAGAAATCCGCTGTCATGCCGGCGACGCCGTCCTTCTCTGCACCGGCGGCTATGTGAGGGTATTCAATCTGTCCACCATGGCCATGGGCGCCAACGTTACGGCAGCATGGACTGCGTACAAGAAGGGCGCCTTCTTCGCGAACCCCTGTTATACGCAGATCCATCCGACCTGCATCCCCGTAACGGGCACGCACCAGTCGAAGCTTACCCTCATGTCCGAGGCGTTGCGCAACGATGGCCGGATCTGGGTCCCCGCGAAAAAAGGTGAGAAGCGAGCGGCTAATGATGTACCTGAAGGCGAAAGGGATTATTACCTTGAGCGCAAGTATCCGAGCTACGGCAACCTGGCACCTCGCGATATTTCCTCCCGCTCCGCCAAAGAGGCCTGCGATGACGGCCGCGGAGTCGGTGCGACGGGCTACGGGGTTAACCTCGATTTTGCCGATTCCATTAAACGTCTTGGAAAACAGGTGATCGTCGAGCGTTACGGCAACCTCTTCGATATGTACCTGAAGATAACGGGTGAAGATGGCTATAAAGTGCCGATGCGGATCTATCCGGCGCCCCATTATGCCATGGGCGGTCTGTGGGTGGACTACAACCTTATGAGCAACATCCCCGGCCTCTTCGTCCTCGGCGAGGCGAACTTCTCCGACCATGGCGCAAACCGCCTCGGCGCAAGCGCGCTCATGCAGGGACTGGCGGACGGCTATTTCGTAATACCGTTCACCATATGTGGCTATCTCAATGCGACGAAGCCCGGCAAGGTGAAAGAGGACCATCCCGAATTCAAGAAATCCATGGAGGAAACAGCAGCGACCAACAAGAAGCTTCTCTCCATTAAAGGCAAGAAGACCGTTGCCGAATTGCACCGCGAGCTCGGTGATGTCATGTGGGAACAGCTCGGCATGGGCCGGAGCGAGGCAAGCTGCAAGAAAGCTATTGAAATGATACCCAAGATACGGGAAGAATTCTGGAATAACGTGCTCGTCCCCGGCAGCGGGAATGATTTGAACCAGCAGCTTGAAAATGCGGGCCGACTTGCCGACTTCCTCGAGTTCGGAGAACTTTTGGGTTACGACGCCCTGAACCGCGACGAGTCGTGCGGCGCACACTTCCGCGTCGAGCACCAGACTGCGGAAGGCGAAGCAGTACGCAATGACAAGGATTACTGCTATGTTGCAGCATGGGAATTCAAAGGTGTTGGCCAGAAGCCCGAATTACACAAAGAACCATTGACATTCGAAACGCTGAAGTTGGTGGAAAGGAGTTACAAATAATGAATCTAACACTTTTTGTATGGCGACAGAGGGGCCCAAAGGATGCAGGACAGCTTGAACAGCACCTTGCAAAGGACGTCAGCCCCGATATGTCATTCCTCGAGATGCTCGATGAAGTCAACGAACATCTGATCAAACAGGGCAAGGAACCGATAGCCTTTGACCACGACTGCCGCGAAGCGATTTGCGGGGTATGTTCACAGGTCATCAACGGTGTCCCTCACGGACCCCAGGAGAAGACCACGGTCTGTCAGCTCCACATGAGGCAGTTCAAGGATGGCGACACCATC
>JAPLJQ010000425.1 GCA_026388495.1 Deltaproteobacteria bacterium
AAAGCCATGGAGGTGATAATGCAACGAACGGCTTGCAGCCCAGATAATCCTTGACGAAAGAACAAAACTATGAAATTTTAAACAACAGCTAACACATTAACATCAATAAGAAAATCAGATTATAGTACGTATAGCTTCCTGCAACAAAGCATACGGCAATTCTGACCCCGATCCACCCTTTCAAACAGTAATCCTTATTGACTGTAATCCACAAACCGGCAGAGTCGGGAAAAGCTGCTGATTTCAGATGGCAAGCAGTACCTGATGGCCCATATTCCATTTGACATCTCAATGGGTATCCGGTAACTCTTACAAAAATTAATAAGTCTCGAAACAAATACTCCCCGTCTTTCTTTCCAGCCAGCACAGTTAATCGCTACAGGGGGGGTGCCGATAACCAAGTGGGGAAACATGATGAAGGAACAAGCCAGAACAAACCCCGAACTGATAGAAGAGAATGCCTTGTTAAAGCAGAGAATCCAGGAACTGGAACAAGCGGAATCAGAGCGCAAACGGGCGGAAGAGGCACTGCGGGAAGCGTATAGACGTCTTGATGATATCATTGATTTTTTGCCGGATGCAACGTTTGTAATTAACCTTAACGGGAAGGTCACCGCTTGGAACAGGGCTATTGAACAGATGACCAGAGTTCCCAAGGAGGAGATGATCGGGAAAGGTGATTATGAATACGCCATTCCATTTTATGGTCAGCGAAGGCCGATTCTCATTGACCTGGCTTTTTTGTCAGACGACGAATTTGAAAAGGGAAAGTACGATGCCGTATTCAGGAATGCCGATACACTTTTCGGGGAAGTTTATGTTCCGAAAACCTATGGAGGCAAAGGGGCTTATTTATTTGCCACGGTTTCAAAATTGCGTGACGCTTCCGGAAATTTCATCGGTGCCATAGAATCTATTCGTGACATCACCTACCGCAAGTCGGTAGAGGTGGCGCTGCTGGAGAGCGAGGAGAAGTACCGTATCCTTTTCGAGGGCATCAACGACGCCGTTTTCGTGCACGATCTGGATGAGGAAGGTCTGCCCGGGCGTTTTCTCCAGGTCAATGATGTGGCCTGTCGCCGTATGGGATATACAAGAGAGGAATTGCTGTCCCTCACGCCCCGAGACATCACGATGCCGGAGGAATACGAACGGATTGCCGACAAGCGAATTGGCCTTGCTTCCCAGGGAGACATTCTCGCAGAGACGGTTCATGTGACGAAGGATGGACGGAGGATCCCCGTGGAGAGCAACATCCGCCAGTTCCAGTATCTCGGCAAACAGGTCGCTCTCTCCATTTCGCGCGACATTACAGACCGCAAGCGGTCGGAAGAAGTGCTGCGAGCCACTGAGGAGAGATACCGTTCATTAGCATCGTCCGTAGATTCAATGTATCTTGTGGACAGGGACTGCAGGTACATGTTCATGAATGAAGGGTGCCGGATGAGGTTTGGCGTCCCGTTGGAGGATATCATCGGCAAAAGATACGATGACTTCCACACCGGGGAGAATTCAAAAGAGTTTGCAAAGACCGTTGAAGAGGTATTTAAAACCGGCAAACCGATCCAGATGGAACATCAAAGCGAAAGGGATCAAAGCTACCGTCTCCGGACGTTCAGTCCTGCAATGGATCAAGAAGGAAAATCAATATCCGCTGTAACCATCGTTTCTAAAGACATCTCCGACCGCAAACGGATTGAGGCGGAGCGGCTGGAACTGGAGCGGCTGGTAATGCAATCCCAGAAGA
>JAPLJQ010000324.1 GCA_026388495.1 Deltaproteobacteria bacterium
ACCCTGCTGTTTGCCGCCGGCTGCCTGATCCAGACCCCGGACACGCCCATGATCATGTTCTGGGCGCTTGCGGTCTATTGCGGCGTTCGGATCCTCACGGGCTCCCACGGGGCCTGGTGGTATCTGTGGGGCCTCTCCCTGGGACTGGGATTGCTCAGCAAGTACACGATGATCCTGATCGTTCCCTGCCAGTTCGCCTTTCTGATTTTTTCCCGGAACGATCGCCACTGGCTGTTCAGAAAGGAACCTTGGCTGGCCCTGCTCATCGGGCTGGCCGTGTTTTCACCCGTCATCGTCTGGAACTGGCAGCATGACTGGATCTCCTTTGCTTTCCAGTTGCAGCACGGCTTTACGGGCGGCGACAGATCGCCCCTGCTGAAACTCTTGGAATATCTGGGAGGTCAGGCGGGCCTGACAACGCCCCTGCTCTTTCTCGCCTTTGCCTTTTATTCGGTCATAGCCCTGAGACAGTGCCTACGGGAGCGGAATACGGTCTATCTCTACCTGCTTTTTCTGTCCTGGCCCGTGATCCTGTTTTTCGCCTATTCATCCGCGCGCGGGGGCGTGTCGCAGCCGAACTGGCCCGCGCCGGCCTATGTCGCCGGCCTGATCCTGCTGGGACTCATCTACAGCCGTTTTTACCGGCGGAAACGGTCGCACCGGATTTTTCTGAATTGCGCCGTCGGCCTGGCGCTTGTCGCCAACGTGGCGCTCCACGCCCATCTTTTCAGGCCTTACCTTCCCGTTCCCCCCAAGGTTGACACGACGCAGCAATTTTACGGCTGGCGCGAACTGGGCCAGGAAATCAACCTCCGGATCGCTGAGAATCTCCATCCAGCCGGCTACTTTCTGCTGGCCGAACGGTATTCGACGTTGGCAGGGGCTCTTTTTTATACGGGCAAACCCTATGTCGCGGTTGATTTTTCCGATCCCAAACGCTATACCTTTTACCGGAACCTTGAAGAACTGAAGGGGAAAAATGCGATTATCCTGCTTCGTCACGTGAACGAGGAGAATCTTCAATATTACAGGCCTTATTTCCGCGAGCTTGCAGTCATCGGAAAACACCAGGCCGTTTTTCGTGGCGAGGTCATCGACGAGTACAGCGTCTATCTCGTTCTGGGCAAGGATTATCAGGGAAACTGGCAGCCCCTTCGATGAGACGCATTTATAAGAGGCTTAAGATTTTGACGACCTCGTCAAAAGTCAAGAATTCCCTTCCCCTCGACGGGGGAGGGTTCGGGTGGGGGTGGTAAGTGGATGGATTCAATCATGTCTTTTCCCCATCCCCTTCGTCCCCTCCCGCCAGGGGAGGGGGAAAGGGATTTTTTACGAAGCTGTAAATATTGGACTGTTGAGTTAAAATGAGCGCTTGCGAATGGCAGGTTTCGGTGGTCCTTCCGACGTACAATGAGTCGGAGAACATGCCGATGATCATTCCGAAAATATGTTCGGTCCTTGAAGACGCCGGCATTCGCGGCGAAGTGATCGTCGTGGACGACAATTCGCCTGACGGGACCGCAGAGGCGGCGAGAAAGCTTGCAGAGACCCTCCCCGTCCGCGTTGTCGTGCGCACCGAAGACCGCGGGCTTGCCACGGCGGTCATCGCCGGCTTCAACCTGTCCGAGGCGCAGGTCTGCGTGGTCATGGACGCCGACGGTAGCCACCCGGTCGAAAAACTGCCGGAGATGATCCGGCCGATCCTCGACGACCGCGCCGACATAACGGTGGGCAGCCGCCACGTCACGGAAGGGGGAATCGGCCAGTGGCCGTTGCACCGGCGGATCGTTTCAAAAGCCGCCGCCATGATGACCCTCGGCCTGACGGAAATGAGCGATCCGACGAGCGGTTTCATGGCGATCCGGCGCACTTTCTTACAGGGACTCGAACTCAACCCCGTGGGGTGGAAGATTGTTCTTGAGATCGTCGTGAAGGCCAGAACCAACCGCCTGATTGAAGTGCCCTTTACCTTCAACGATCGGGAGTTGGGCGAAAGCAAGATGTCGCTCAAGGAGCAGTGGAATTACATCAAGCACCTCTGTCGCCTCTACAAATTCAGGATGCTCAAGCCGACCTCGACGGCTTCGTATAAAAGCTCCGCAGGCAGGGCGCGCAAATAATGATGAATGAGGCGTACTTGGCTGTACGCCGCAATGACGAAGGATGTAGCGCAACGCAGCACCCGGACTTTTTACGAAGCTGTCAAAAATAGTTTTTTCAATAGAACGAGGCACATTATGGAAACCAAAATCCCCCTGTCGGTGGCGATCATCGTCCAGGATAAGGCGCAGAACCTGCCCGACTGCCTCAAGAGCGTCGCCTTTGCCGAACAAATCGTGGTGGTGGATTCAGGTAGTACGGATGATACAGTTAGAATTGCATCTGACTTCGGTTGTGATGTGTTTGTTGAATCCTGGCGAGGCGGCTTTGGTGCACAGAAGCAATTCGCCGTTGATCAATGCCGGTATCCCTGGATTCTTGTCCTCGATGCCGATGAGCGGATTCCTCCGGAGACGGCCTCAAAAATCAAACAGATTATTTCAAACACGGACATCACGGCAGCAGGTTTCAGTTTCCCCCGGAAAAACTTCTTCCAGGGACGCTGGATCAAGCACGCCGGGTGGTGGCCGGACCGTATCGTTCGGATCTTCCGTAAAGATATGGGCCGTATGACAACGGCGACCGTTCACGAGGCCATCGAAATTAATGGTCCCATCGAAGCACTTGATGTTCCGATTGAACATTTTACGGAAAGCAGGATCAGAAGTATTCTCTTGAAAATTGATCAGTATTCTACCCTTGGAGCCGAAGAGGCTTTCAAGGAGGGCAAGACCGCCTCGATATGGTCTGCAGCCATCCGGGCAAAACTCACTTTTTTTCAGAATTACTTTTTGAGGCTTGGTTGTCTCGATGGTTCTCAGGGGTTTACCCTGGCCATTACCGATGCCATAAATAAGTTTTTCAAATACGCCAAGCTGGCAGAAATGAACAAACAATTCAAAAAAAGAAAGTTTTGATAATCTATCCTTCATGTCATTCCCGCGCAGGCGGGAATCCAGAGGTGTCTACGATAATACTGGATTCCAGATCAAGCCCGGAATGACGACGGAGAAATGATTGAAATATTTAATTGCCGGTGTAATAATATGTAGCCGCAGGCTTCAGCCTGCGCGTAATGTTTGAACATATGGACATTTCAATCATAATTGTAAACTGGAATACCAGAGATCTTCTTCACGCCTGTCTCGAATCCATTAATAAAACCATCAGCGGTATCAGTTACGAAATCATTGTGGTGGACAATGCCTCCCAGGATAGCAGTGTGGCCATGATGCAGGAAAAGTATCCCCATGTTAAGGTGATACAGAATACTGAAAACCGTGGTTTCGGAGCCGCCAACAACCAGGCGATGCGCGTCATGGCCGGCCGGTATGCCCTATTATTGAATTCGGACACGGTCCTGACGGAAAACGCCGTTTATGAACTATTTTCTTTCATGGAGAATCACCCAAACGCTGCCATGGCCTGCGGACAACTGCTCAACGCAGACGGAAGCAAGCAGAATTCTATCGCAAACTTCCCTACGGTACTGACCCTTCTTACAAATACGCCCCTGTTGGAATGCCTGCTTCCCAAGAGGTATCCCAGCAAGAGATATCATTACAGAGAGTCCATAGAAATCGATTCTGGCATTGGCGCCTGCCTGCTTGTACGAAAAAAGGCCATCGATGAAGTCGGCATGTTCGACGA
>JAPLJQ010000492.1 GCA_026388495.1 Deltaproteobacteria bacterium
GTCTCGTAAAGGCTCCTCCCTGTGCCGTCCATCTTCTGGAACTTACGGTTGTTGAGATCCTGAAGCTTTTCGGCAATGGCCCGGTTGAGTTCCTCGATGCTGAAAAAGGTGTGGTTCCGAAGCGCCGCCAGGATCCATCGCTCGGCTACTTGCACCGCCGACTCAACCTTGGCCTTGTCTTTCGGCTTGAGGCGGCGAGCGGGGATGACGACTGTGCCGTAATGGCAGGCAAACTTATGATAGGTCGGATTGATCTCCGGTTCATAATAGCAGGGCTTGGTCACGCCGGATTTGAGATTGTCGGGAACGAGGATCTCCGGAACGCCGCCGAAGAAGGTAACCGCCCGGACATTGGCCTCGATCCAGGAGGGAAGATCCTCGGAGAAAGCGGCCCAGGCAAACGTGTAGCTGCTGGCGCCCAGGGTGGCGACAAAAAGGCGCGTCTCTCTGGTCTGTCCGGAAACCGGATCTGTTACCGGGATCGTTTGGCCGGCATAATCGACAAAGAGTTTTTCCCCGGCCCGGTGGGTTTGGCGAAGGCTGACGTCGAGCTTGTCGCTCCACTGATGGTACCGCTCGCAGAACTGACTGTACTGATATCCGTCCGGGTTGGCCTGTCGGTATTCCAGCCACAGCAAACGGAGGGTGACCCTCTTGCGGGTCAGTTCCTTGCGGATGTACTCCATTGCCGGCAGTCCCCGCTTCCCGGGAGATTCTTCCGGCGCGGACGGAAACAGCAGAGCCTCCAGACGACCGTCGTCCAGATCGGGCGGCAGAGGCCAACTCAGGCTGGCGAGCCGGGTGCGCTCTAAGTAGTCTCTGATGGTGCTGCGGGCAATGTTGCAACTTTTGGCAATCTGTTTGTTGGATAACTTCTTCTCCCACTTCAGCCGGAGAACTTCTTTTATGGTACGCATGGATAACCTTTCCGCCGCCATCGTAACCTCCCGGGTTTTTCCCGAGAGCATTAGCGGCTTTGATTGGGTTTATCCAGCGTCATCTACACCCTCTTCCAGGGGGTGGCGGAATGGATCGGATTCCCATGGCGGAATCAATCGGAATGGGGTGGCGACTTGAATCGGAATCAGGTGGCGGAATGGATCGGATTCGGGTGGCGGCTTGCGCCGGAATACGCAATCAGATAAACTTTCCATGAATATTCAAATCAAGTTCGCTTTAGTCTACTATGGTTTATTTGCATTTTAATTGTTCATTGCGGATCAGATCGGCGGCATAAATCAGGGCCGCCTGGATGGCGTCTCTCGACAGATTTGGATAACCATCGAGTAAATCTTCAAAAGATGCGCCTTCACCCAATTTTCTTACGATGAGGTCGACAGGAATTCTGGTCCCTTTGATTACGGGTTTTCCCAGCATCACTTCCGGTTTGGTCTCTATCATGTCATAGGTATTCATAACTTTTCCCTTTTTAATTCTTATGTTACGGACATTAACCCAAAAGCGTCAAGGCCTCCAAAGCATCCGCCGGCGTCAGAATTTTTACCCCCTGCAAAACCTGCCCGAACAGGTGGCCGAAATCGCGACGGTCGCCGGTGACAAAAATATCGACCTTCCCCTGGAGGGCCGCGGCAAGCACAGGCGCGTCCTTCCGGGCCAGAGGCAACACCGCCGCCCAGGTAATCCACTTGGGATGCGGTTCCGGAAGGATGTCCACCTGTTTCATCAGCTCAATCAAGTCGGCGAGTTTCCCCGGCGCCTTGTTATGAATATTCCTGACGGCCTCCTCGTAGGCAAAGGCGGATGTGCAGAGAGAACATTTTCCTGCCGCAGCCATACGGAACAGGCCCCGGGAGATGCCTTGGGCGCTGTAAGCGGCCGTGAAAATGACATTTGCATCAAGAAACAGTTTCATTTTTTCAGGGTGCGATCAAGCAAGGACGCCTTCTCCGGCGTCATCTTGTCTTCTTCCAGGAAGGAAGCGATCCGTTCATCGCTGTAGATTTCAATCGGATAGACACCCACCTGTCTCAGGATAATAGCCCCATCATCCGTTGCATCCACCATCAGCGGCGTTTCACCGCTGATGCCCACCCGCTGTAGAAGCGCCTTGGGTAACGAAACCTGTCCTTTTTTTCCTAATTTGACCAGTTGCATCTCTTTTCTCCATTAAAAACGTTTTCCGGAAATCCGGATTATAGGAAATTATACCCATTGAGACGTCTCATGGCAAGAAAACTATCGCGTTTAATTTATCAATGAGTATAAACTCAACTTTCGGGGTTGGCTGATAAAATCAAAAAAAGAACTTAACATTTTGAAATAATATAAAATTTAAGTTGAAGAGCCCAGTCTTTTGATTTATAGTGAATTTGCGAATAAACAC
>JAPLJQ010000084.1 GCA_026388495.1 Deltaproteobacteria bacterium
GCTTCCGACGTGATATCGACATCATCAATATCTCTTCCCGTCACATTGTGACAGATCATCAACCTGACGGCAAGATCGTTGCCCAACATTCCTTTATGTCCCAGTACCAGTATGTCCATCAATATCTCACTTCCTTTAAAAACAGTCCCTGCGCCGGCGCCGTTACACCTGCCCGTCTCCTGTCCTTCGCCTCAATAACAGCGGTTACATCATTCGGGAATCGGTTTCCCTTTCCTATTTCAACCAGCATGCCGACCATATTTCTGACCATATACTTTAAAAAACCATCGGCCTCCACATCAATTTTCAGCAGGCCCCGGCGATCTCGCACTATTTCAAATTTCTTCACCGTTCTAATATGGTTTGTAAGCCCGCAATTGGCTGCGCAGAATGAAGAAAAGTCGTGTGGCCCTGTGAAAAGAACTGCCGCCTCCATCATCCGATCAATACTCAGGGGGCTGTAAACCCACCAGGCATAACGCCTGTGTAAAGCGGATCGCACGTTCTCATTAAATATTTGATATAAATATACTTTACTTCTGGCATGATATCTGGCGTTGAAATCTTCTTTCTCCTCCATGAGTAGCTTAACCACGATGTCTTGCGGCAGAAGGCTGTTGATTCCTTTAAGAAGGTTTCTTTCATTGATCTTTGAACCTGTCTTAAAATTTGCCACCTGATTCAGGGCATGGACACCGGCGTCCGTTCTTCCTGAACCCGTGATGGTGATGTTTTCCTGCGTAATGACGCCGATACTTTCCTCAAGCACCTGTTGAATGGTCATCTGACCATGCTGACGCTGCCATCCATGGTACTGTGTCCCGTCATATTCCACAATCATCTTCAGGTTACGCATGTCAAAGCACCACCTCTCATGCTGCAAGAGCCTTAATAAACGGGTTCTTCGATGTGAATAAAAGATTTATTGCATTGATCCCCATGAATCATAAACGATCGCGTTTCCATGAGTTGCTGTAATCTTCGAGGTTCTTGCAAAAAAGAATCTGAACAGAGCAGAACTCATTTATCGATTTTTTCAAACCTCTTGCCGCAATGTCATTGTCGTGAATGGAGATTATAAAAAAAGGAAAGGGGGAAACGCACTCCCCCTTTTTCGTCACTGCATCATATGGCCGCTAATCCGGTTTCTCTCCACCGTCAAGAACCTCAATTGCCGGCATATTTTTACCTGCAAGAAGTTCCAGCGAGGCCCCGCCCCCTGTGGATATGTAGGTGATCTTGTCACTTTCCCCCGCCCTGTGAATTGCTACATCCGTATCTCCCCCCCCTACAATGGTCAGGGCATAGGAGTTTGCAATACTGTGAGCCAAAGCCGTTGTCCCCCTGCCAAAAGCATCAATTTCAAATACACCCATCGGTCCATTCCACACAATGGTTTTGGCATTATTCAACGCCTCTGTAAAAAGGGTGATGGTGGCAGGACCGATATCGAGACCCATCCATTTCGCATTAATTTCCTGTACCGGCACGATCTTTGTTTCTGCTTCAGCACTTATCTCTTCGGCAATAACGCAGTCCACTGGCAGATAAAACTTCACCCCCAGCTTTTTTGCTGTATCCATGATTTCCCTCGCTTTGGGCAGCAGGTCGTTTTCCACAATGGATTTGCCAACTTCATATCCCAGCTCTTTCAGGAAGGTAAAGGCCATTCCTCCTCCGATAATCAGCTTATCAACTTTTTCGATGAGATGAAGGAGAGCTTCGAGTTTGCCGGAAACCTTCGAACCACCAATAATTGCAACAAAAGGCCTGGCGGGACTTTCCACTGCTTTCTTGAAA
>JAPLJQ010000539.1 GCA_026388495.1 Deltaproteobacteria bacterium
AAATGCCTGATCGGCAAGTCCGATCTGGCAGCAACCGTAGCACAAAAAATCAGGGCGAAATACCCCAACTTCGGCCTCCTGCTGGATCTGTCACACTTCCCCTTGCAGTACGAACAGACGAAGACAGCCATTAAGAACTGCGCTAAATACATCACCCATCTTCACATCGGCAATTGTGTCTTGAAGGACAGAAACCATTCGGCATACGGCGACCTGCATCCACGCTTTGGAGTGAACGGCGGGGAAAACGACGTCGATCAATTGCGGGAGTTCTTCGAGGCATTGTTTGAAGCGGGATTGCTGAAGAACGACCCCGCCGTGAAGGTCGAGGACAAACCGATCATCAGTTTTGAAGTCAAGCCGATGGCGGGAGAAAATCCCGGTTTGGTGCCCGCCAACTCAAAACGGGTGTTCAAACAGGCCTCGGCGCAGCTTTAGGTTTTATCCCTCAGGAGGTCACTTCACCAGATCCGCGCTGCCGAAATAACGTGACTCGGCCTTGTCCGACAGGTCAAATAAACCTGCGGGAAAGGCCGACTTTTCTATGTAAGGGCGGAATCTATTGCGGATCCTTCGGAACCACGCTCAACAGAAAGGAGTCTGTATGGCAGAAGACACTGTCGAGACAGGATATTCATCAAAACGTACAAACGATTCATGTAACGGCTTATCCGTACACGCAGATGCCAAAACCATCTTTAATCATGTCTTAGCGTGTGTGTTGCCTGAACCGGCCTTAAGACGTTATTTGCACCTGAATGAAACCACGAACACTTTAACGGTGGCGGGCAGAAAGTATAACCTTAACAATTATAATAGGATATTGGTCGTTGGCGGCGGAAAGGCCGGACGGCGCACCGGTTCGGAATTGGTCAAAATCTTAGGGGACCGGATTACCGCCGGCGTCTTGAACGTCTATCAAGAGCAAGCCCGGGAACCGATCTCCGGCAACATCAAACTTTTTTCGGCAAACCATCCTACGCCGAACGAAGCGGGTGTAGAGGGTGCCAGGCTCATGGTCGATCTCTTAAAGAGCGCCGATCCTAAAACCCTGGTGATCGCCTTGATCTCCGGCGGCGGATCTTCTCTCATGGCCCTGCCGGTAGCGGGGATCAGCTTGGAAGATTACAAGAATATCAGCAACTTATTGTTGACCGTTCCGGCCACCATTGATGAAATCAATGCGGTGCGCAAGCATCTCGATCCGTTAAAAGGCGGAGGGATGCGTAAAATGGCCAAAGACGCAGGCGGCTTTATCTCTTTCGTTCTATCAGATGTTCCGGTGACGAAAACCGGCGTGGTGGATGATCCGTCTGTCATTTCCTCAGGGCCAACGGTTGGCGATGGTTCCACTTTTGAGTCGGCTAAAAAGGTCCTGACGAGCCACAATATCTGGGATCAGGCCCCGACAGCGGTTAAAAGGTATATTGAGGAGAATCTGGGCAAAGAGGATAATGAAACCTTGCCTAAAGACTCCCCCCTCCTGGCTGCGGATAAAAGTCAATACGTAATCATTGCCAACAATGACCTGGCCATGGAAGCCGCCAAGGAAAAGGCCGAACAACTGGGATATACGGTACATCTCATCGGCTGCAGGACCGGCTCCGTGGCGGATAAGATCAAAGCAGAAGTCACCCAGGAAATAGAAAATATCTGGAAGGTCATTTCTTCTGATCTGATCGATCACGACCGCGTCACCTTTGCGAGTTTCTCAACGGACGGCGTAGACGGCCATTCCGACCTGGCCGGGGGCATTGCGGACAAGGATACGTTGGCGTCGGCCCAAGCCAAAGGGCTCGATTACCGGAAATACCTGGCCAATTGTGACTCCGCCACTTTCTTCAAAGAGATGGGCGCCGAAATTAAAACCGGTCCGACGGGCACCAATGTGGCGGATGTCAGCATCGCCCTGATTACCAATCCGGATAAGCCGGATCGTAAGGTCGCGATTGTCTTTGGAGGCGAGGCAACGGTCAAGGTCGCCGTGCCGGAAGGTCAAAAACCGGGTTACGGCGGCAGAAACACCCATCTTGTCCTGCTCGCCGCCCAAAAATTGGACGAACGCAAATAAAGATGAACTCGCAAAAAAATTGAATGAATTGGAGAATATATATGCAGACAAAATCAGCGGAGATAGAACAAAAACAGCGTCCTCTTGACAAAGAGGCCATCCGCAAGGGCCTCATGGAAGCCGGCATTCCCGAATCACGGATCGAGATCAGCCAAGTAGGCTGCATGGGTTATGCATTCGATGTCGGGCCGGTCAGCCTCACCCCCGTGGCGGTGGTTGGGGTGAAGGATCATGCCGATGTGGAAAAGGCCGTTCGATATGCCTATGAGCATAATATCCCGATCAACGCCAGAGGAGCAGGAAGCGGTTTGCCCGGCCAATCCGTCGGCTCCGGGATTGTCCTGGATATGCGCTCCCTGGATAAGATGGAGCTTCTGGAGGATCATCCGGATGGCGGGAAAATCATTTTTGCCCAATCCGGCGTTATCTGTACCCGATTAAACAATTTCCTGAAAAAATACTCCGTATTCTTGGCATCTTACCCCGCCTCCACCGATATGGCGACCATTGGCGGCATGATTGCCAACAACGCCTCCGGGGCAAACTCCTGCAAATTGGGCACCACGCAGCATCAGGTTCTGGATTTACACGTTGTTTTGTCCGACGGCACCGGTTTATGGACCTCGGAGATTAAATCCGACCGGCAACCCTGGAACAGGATTTTAGAACTCATCCGTCAAAATGCGGCGGCGATTGCAAGTCATTATCCCCAGGTGCCTAAAAATTCTTCGGGCTATAATGTTTTTGATATCTTAAAACAACTTGAACAAAACGTTCCCGTGGATTGGACCCGTATTTTCGCCCACTCCGAAGGCACTTTAGGTATCATCACCGAGGCCAAATTAAGGGCATTGCCTCTGGCCGCGCAGAAAGCGACTTGCATTGTCTACTTCACAGACCTTCAGGAGGCCTGCGGCGCCATTCCAGCCATTTACAGCTTGGCGCCGTCTTGCTTTGATATGGCCATTACAACCAATCTGGCCCTGATCCGCAAGACCTATCCGAATCTCGGTATCCGTGAAGATGCCAAATTAATGTATCTCATTGAATTTGATGACGTAGACGTCAAACCGGACCCCCATGACCCGGCCAGAAGGATCGGCAAAATAGGGATCATGGATAAAGGGCAGGCCGCCGCCTTGATTCAGAAGCAGGTGGAGGCCTTGAAAAAAATACTGGAAGGTTATCCAAGCACTGTCGGTTTCGAAGTAGCCACCGACCCGGTAAAACAGGATTCCCTCTGGGTGGGAAGGCGGAGCGCCTTACAGGTTCTTCATAATTATGATCCGCGGAAACGGCCTCTGACGATGATTGAGTGCGTCGTGATCCCCAGAGACGAAGCGAAGATAGCGGATTTTATCAGTTATATGGAGAAAGTGCTCGAGGAAGAGCAGGTGGTCGCCGGTACGCATGGACACGCCGGGGACTGCAACTTCCACATTTATCTCCTGTTAAACCTCAGCCAGCAGCAGGACCGGGAAAAGTTGATCCATGTCATGACCAAGATTACGGAAAAGGTCTGCGCCATTGGCGGGAGCATGAGCGCCGAACACGCGGACGGAAGGACCAGGGGGGTTATCCTGCCTCACGTATTCGGCCTGGAGCTGTTCGATCTGTTTGTTCAGATCAAAGAGCTGATGGATCCCCGGCTCATTTTGCATCCCGGCGTTAAGATTATCAAGGATGTCCGAAACAAGAAGCTTGATCAGGCCGTAGAAGAGTTGGTAGGGATTGAGGAGAAAGACAGCCGGCTTAATCTCGCCCGCTTCAGAGATTTCTCGCATCTCTACAGCGGCGCCTGTTCCTTCTGTTCACAGTGCGCCGATATCTGCCCTGTTTTCGACAAACTGTCCGAGGAATTCTCCAGCCGCTCCCAGGCGGCCCCGACATTCAAGCGGGCCCTGGCGATGTCCATCGATATCAATAAAGATTTAGAATCCTTAAAGAATGATCCCTTGCTTCAGAAGATATTTGATCTCTGTCTGCTCTGCGGCCAGTGTACATTCAAGTGCGCCACCAACGCCAGCATGCGGGATATCGTGATCAAGGTACGGGAATCCCGCCGCAGCAAAGCGATCGCCCCCGTCATCAATTATCTCATGTCCCATCCGGGGCTGTACCACTTCATGATTC
>JAPLJQ010000517.1 GCA_026388495.1 Deltaproteobacteria bacterium
CAAATTACCAGAAAATTCTCTTCCAGCGAACAGCCGGGATGTGGTAACTCTGAGTTATAATACTCTTTTAGGGGGGGATTTTTTTAGAATTTGAAAATCCTAAATCGGGAGAAGAGCCATATTTTTAAAGTAAAATGTATTTCTCTCAACGATGGACTCTCGTCAGGAAACGATCAAAAAAATTAAAAATCTTCTTCGTTTCCATCGCAATGGTCTCACCATTACCGACATCTCCCAAAAACTCCGGTTGAATCGGAACTCAACAGCAAAATATCTTGAAATTCTTCTCATTTCCGGTGATGTCGATCTTAATACTTACGGCCCCGCAAAGGTCTACACATTTTCACGAAAAGTGCCGATCTCCGCGATACTAAAATTTTCTGCCGACATTATACTCCTGATCGATAATGAAATGCGCGTGCTCGATGCGAATGAGAGTGCACTCAGCATCCTTGAAATGTCTCGTGAGGACCTGATTGGGAATCTGATTGAAAAAGTAAACTCTCCCCTCATTGCCCGTCTCGCGATTCCCGATGTGTTTAAGGAGATCCATACCTCCGGAGAAGTACAACGGGAGTTTGCCGTCACCAGGCAGAATGAAGACCGCCACTATCGGGTACGCCTCATCCCGACGATCTTCGATAACAGGGAAGAGGGGGTGACGATCATCGGAGAAGACATCACAGAACAGATCCGGTTCGAAGAATCTCTGATGATCTCTGAATCGCGGTATCGTGCTATAGTGCAGGACCAGACCGACTTTATCTGCCGGTGGCGTCCGGGGGGTGATATTACCTTTATCAACGAAACGTTGAGTCGCTTCGGAGGAATTTCATGCAGCGCTATACAGGAGCAAAGCATCTTTTCATTCGTATCCCCGGAAGATCACCCCCTTGTAAAGGAAAAGATTGCCCAACTTACCCCAGGTAACCCAACCATCTCATCAGAACTGAGATTAAGGGACAGAAATGGATCATACTGCTGGCACCTGTGGAGCACACGGGGTATCTATGATGATACAGGAACGCTGGTTGAATGCCAGTCCGTAGGCAGGGATATCAGCGAGGTCAAGCAGGTGGAGGCAGCCCTCCACAAGAGTGAGCAGCTGTACCGGAATATTCTTGAAAATATTCAGGATATTTACTACCGCTGCGACATGGATGGAAAGATCGTTATGATCAGCCCATCAGGTCCTGCTCTTATGGGATACGATTCTGTTGAAGAAATAATCGGGTTGAATATCGCTGAAAATTTTTATCTTTACCCGGAAGACCGGAAAAAATTTCTGGAGACCCTTTACAGGGAGCAAAAAGTCAATGATTGTGAGGTAACATTAAAAAAACGCGATGGATCTCCCGTATATGTCTCCACGAACAGCCAGATTTTTTATGACCCTTCGGGGAATGAGACGTACATTGAAGGATTTATCCGGGACATCACACTCCGCAAACGGGATGAGGAAGCATTGCGGGAGAGCGAGCAGAAGTTCCGGTCACTTGTGGAGCAAACTTTCGACGCTATCTTAATTCTGGATCTCATTGGGACTATCCTGTTCGCCAACAATGCGGCTGCCCGGATCGTAGAAGCCAAAGACAGCGCAGGACTTATTGGCAGGAATGTGATGGAATTCGTTGCGCCGGAATGCCGTGAAGAGGTTATCAGGGATTTCGTGGAGGTATCAAAGGGTCACGATTCCTATCTCACGTATTACCATGCAACATCCGAAACCGGGAAAAAAATCTATTTGGAGTGTATTGGCAAGGTAATAAGTTATGAGGGAAAACCCGCAGATCTTGTCTCTATCCGGGACATTACTGAACAAAAGAAAGCCGAAGCAGTGCTGAGACAGAGCGAAGAAAATTTCCGTACCGTGCTGGAAAATCTACCGGACCTGGTTCTGGTGCACCGGAACGGGATCATCATCTACGTCAATCCTTTGATGGTGCGGACATTGGGGATCGCGCCA
>JAPLJQ010000204.1 GCA_026388495.1 Deltaproteobacteria bacterium
GGTGATCGGCAAGGTACAACCACAAATACTGGAAAGATCGCGATCAAAAGATCTCGATTATGGGTACCGAATGATTTAATTAAAGGATCTGACAAAACGCTACGGGAATATGCTTGCCGTTGACCGTCTCAATCTGAATGTGGCCAGAGGTGAGATATTTGGCTTCATCGGGCCGAATGGGGCGGGCAAAACGACGACGATTCGCATGATGGGAGGGGTACTGGCGCCTACGGAAGGCTCTGTCGTCATGAACGGGATCAACATGGTCGATGATCCCGAGGGTGTTAAAAGGGGGATCGGTTTCATACCGGATCGGCCCTTCCTCTATGAAAAGCTGACAGGCATGGAGTTTATGAGATTTTCCGCAGACCTGTACGGCGTCGATGGCGATGTTTTCTGGGAAAAGTCTCTGGGTTTATTGAAGAAATTTGGCCTTTCCGACTGGTCCAATCAACTCATCGAGGCATATTCTCATGGCATGAAGCAACGCCTCATTATTTCTGCAGCCCTCCTGCATGAGCCCGCCGTGATTATTGTGGATGAGCCCATGGTGGGGCTGGACCCGGCGGCCATTAAGATGGTGAAGGATTTGCTCCGGGAACTGGCCGACAAAGGGACTACCATCTTCATGTCGACCCATACCCTGGAGATTGCTGAGGACCTGTGTGACCGCATCGGGATCATTCACAAAGGGACCCTGATTGCCACGGGAACCACGGGGGAATTGAAACGGGCCGCGGGCGCCATGGGAGTCAGTTTTAAAACTGATCCCAAGCTCGAGGAAGTTTTTCTGAAACTGACGGAGGAACAGATCATTTTATGAAGGAAATCCTGACGTTGCTGAAGCCCCGTTTCTGGTCTTTTAAAAACGGTCATTCTTCAAAGAATGTGAAAAACCGGAAAACAAAGGCAGTTCTTTTCGGTGCGGTCGGTCTTGCTTTCTGGGTGGGCATCTTTGCCATCTTCTATCGGGTTCTCACCTATTTTCAAGGTGTTGAGGGTTTCGGGGATATTCTGGCCCGCAAACTCCTGTCCATGGTTCTTGTGACATTATTTGCCCTGCTCATCTTCAGCAGCATTATCACCTCTCTGACAAAACTGTATCTGAGCAGAGACCTCGTCCTGGTCCATTCGATGCCGGTATCAAGGGGGAAGGTCTTCCTTGCCCGGTGGATTGAAAGCACGGTCGACAGTTCGTGGATGGTGCTTGTATATAGTCTGCCGGTGTTTCTCTCGTACGGGATTGTCTATAAGGCGGGATTTTTTTTCTACACGACGGTCGGCATGACTATTTTACCCCTTTGCATGATTGCATCGGGGGTCAGCGCTCTAACCGTTGTGCTGATTGCCACGATTCTTCCTGCGGGGCGTTTGAGGACCGTCTTTGTTTTCCTTGGCCTGGCCCTGGTTATCATTCTGATCGTTGCCTTTCGATTAATGCGGCCCGAGCGCCTCGTTAATCCGGACACCTTTGCATCCCTCGTCCTCTATTTCAAATCTCTGGAGACACCCGGTTCCCCTCTGCTCCCCACAACATGGGTTTTCGAAAGCATTCAGGCGGCGCTCACGGGAGTCACGGGGGGCGCCCTGTTTGACATCGCTTTGACCTGGAGTTTTACGGCGGCGTTGATCTTTGTCATCACCTGGGTATCGGGAGGAATGTATTTCACAGGTTATTCGAAGGCACAGACCACACCGGAGCGCCTCTTTCCGGCACCGAATCAACGGAGCAGAGAGGGTTGGTTGTCGTCGGTTCTGAAACAGACCCCGCTCGCCCTGTCCGGTCCGGTGAAGGCATTCATGGTGAAAGAGGTCAGGACGTTTTTTAGAGA
>JAPLJQ010000301.1 GCA_026388495.1 Deltaproteobacteria bacterium
ATGCCTCCCTTTCTTAAATCAATAAGAAAAACAGACAGATGATGACTTCCAGCCTGTGAGCTGTCAACCATCATTTTGGTACGTATAGGTATTTGGAATAAAGCTGGTCTCTGTAAGAAATCATTTTAATTTCTAACTGAAAACATTTCAATATTCATTTTCAATAAAACTAGCTATAATCCAACAAAAGGTGATTAATCCTATGACTAGAACCAGTATAACGATAATCATACTGGTGGTTGTCCTCATTTTTGGGGGTTATCTGGCTTATTCACTCCTGAAAGTACGGACAGCACAATCTGTACGTTTCGATTACACGGACGCTGTCCGCAGGTCAATGCGAAAGGGGCGTTTGCTTTCCTAGCCCTCTTTGATAGGATATATTGCAAAGGAGTGCTATTCTTATTAATGAAAAAGATAATATTGTCCGTCTTAATTAGTATTTTATTTCTGCCTTTGTTTTCCTATGCTGCCACTATCAGCGGAGCTGATACACAAGCGGGTGCTCTTGGAGGAGCACTTATAGGTACTCAGCAGCAAGTAAACCAGCAGGGGAAAGATACGGATCCCTCCCGGTCGTCCAAACCTTCGCGATGGACCGTTTCTGTGGAAGCGCTCGTCTTTGAACGTGTCGGTACGGCCAATTTCCTGCTTGTTGAACGAGTACCGGGCAACGCACGTTTCTTCCCAGACGTTCCGGCCACACCTGGCGCTCCGGCTCTTAACAGCACCGATCTTAAGCAGGGTTTTGCTCCCGGATTTAGGCTGGGCGCGGCTTACCATGTCGATGCCAGCCACGATCTATCAGTATCTTTTTTTCACATCGGCAACTGGAACTCCACCCAGACCATTGGGCCGGATGATCCGCTAAACTGGCTGGTAATGCGGTCTCCCGGAGGCTTTTTTCAGACTCAGGATTTTGCATACCAGTCAATGACATGGGACTACTCCACGGAACTTTACAATGCGGAAATCAACGTGCAGAAGAAATTCTCCAACCGGATAACTATACTCGCCGGATTTCGTTGGCTCCAGCTGCATGAAAACCTTCAAGGCAATATCTCGCCCGCGGATCGTTTTAAACCCACATGGAAGAACACCAATCCGGAGTCCACTCTTTACGATGTCGCGCAGATTACGACCGGCATCCCGGCTCCGGAATATCCCCCCTTCTGGAATACAAGTACTACAAACAATCTCTATGGTTTCCAGATCGGTGTGGAAGGGAAATTATTAGAGCGTGGCCGCTTTTCCCTCAACGGACTGATAAAGGTCGGGGGGTATTGGAACCATGCGTCAGTGTCAACGGAGGTGAGCATCGCAAAGGTCGTGTACAACGCGGGCGCTTCGACCGACCATCCCGCCTTCGTTAGCGAAGCCGGCTTGCAATGCAAATATCAAGTTACCAGTAGGATTACGCTGAAGCTTGGCTATGAGGTGCTCTGGCTCGCAGGCGTCGCTTTGGCGCCCGGACAGATACAGGAGACCTATTCTACAAGTTCTCCAACCACTGTGTCTGTGCTCGGTGTGAATTCCGGTTCCCACGCGCTTTTTCACGGAGGCACCGCGGGCTTGGAATTTTCATTTTAGGAAATTAGGCAAAAGCAACAGAGATAGGAGTACGCTATTGCGGACGACGTCATGCGGGGCAGGTCAGTGTTGGCAGAGAGTGTCGTCATCAACCTTTGAACGGTTTGCAAATAATCTCAACTTTCACGTGGCAAATTTACAGATTCATTTACATACTACCCAAAATACTGCTGGTCTACTTGACGATGTCAATCATCAACGAGTAGCCATCAAGGCTCTAATGAAAACTGTAAATCACCTTGTCAACGTGCTCGGTGTTGGAGATAAGGTCAAAAAAATAGAAGGAATGAATATTGATATTCGCCCAGTTCCGTGGCCAAACATTAAAAATTGCTTCCATCCAGCCTACATACCCAAAAACCGGCACAATTGAAAATATTTTGACCTGCCTCTAATTGTAGCATATCCGCTCATTC
>JAPLJQ010000269.1 GCA_026388495.1 Deltaproteobacteria bacterium
TCACCATGACAATATCCGGGAGCGATCAACAAGCCATCCGGTGACAAGACTCTCCTGATTTCCTTCAACACCCTCTCCGGTTCCTGCATGACATGAAACGCATTGGCGATAATACAGACATCAAATGTGTGGTCTTCAAAATTGAGGGAGTACCCGTCCTGAACGCTGAATACGATGTTTTGAATCTTCTCCTGTTTTGCCTTTGTGGTTGCAATATCAATCATGGCTTGGGAAATGTCTGTGGCGTATACCTGATGGACCTTGTGACTGATAGCAAGGGAAATGATCCCTGTGCCGCAGGCGATTTCTAAGACTATATTGTCCGGTTTCAAGTCGGTCAGGATCAGGTTGATGAGGTCGGGATATTCACGGGCAGCCATCTTCATAAAGGCGTCGTACCTCTTTGCGAATTTATCCCAGAAACGTTTTTCTATATCTTGTCTGCGGCTATCCACCTATGTCTCGCTTTTGTTCAATTCTCTTTTCAACTCATAATACCTGCCCGAGTGCTTCTTTTAGATAATTTTTGCTATATCGGGCGCATGCCTTTCTGAAGCAGGGGGCATACTGGCCGGATAACCGACAATAACAGGCGCCACTATTTGACAATCCACGGGTATTCCGATGTCGTCGAGGATTTTACGGTCACGTATATGAGCCCCTAACCCGATCCAGCAGGTTCCCAGTCCCCTGGATGTTGCTGAGAACATGAAGTAGGCAACCGTCAGGGCGCAGTCCACGTCGAGCGAATGCACCTCTCCAGGACCAATGACGTAAATCAGGCAGGGTGCATTGTAGAAAACATTGAACTTCTCGTCACGAAGATAGGTTTCATAGTTTTTGATTGTTGACTCGGGATCCTGTTCAAGATCGGATAGGAGATTTTTCTTGCTTTCATCGGAGAGTTTTCTGATGTAATCACGGTTCTGAATGATGATAAACTTACATGGCTGGCCGTTCCTGGCTGTTGGAGCAAGACAGGTATCCTGAATGATTTCTTTGATGATTGGCAAAGGCACCTCTTTGTCCTGGAAATCCCTGATGGAACGTCTGTTTGTTAAGAGCGTCTTAAAATCCATATCTATCCTCCCTTGCTGCTGTGTGAACCACGGTTTATTTCCGATCCTGTAATCCATCAGGCCTCTTTGGAACGATGAGCCACATTGCCAGATAAGCAAGAACGCCGAAACCAAATGAAAATAAGATAACCAGTATAAAGAGAATTCTTATCAGGGTGGGATCTTTATCAAAATATTCTCCGATGCCTCCACATACGCCGCCGATTTTACTATCGGCATCTGATAAATACAATTTTTTCATGTCAGGTTCCCTTTTTTTGAAAAAGAAAAAAGCTGAGAGAAACAATGATCGATAAGATTTGCTTTTTCATGGTTCGTTCCGGAGTTGATTAATGATGGGTAAAATATACGGTATTCGATTGAAAATATCAAGATGGATAGTCAACGGACGGGACGGGTACAAACGAATGATTGCATGAAGAGATTATTGAAAGAGATCATTCGGTCTTTTGAATAAATATACGATACTTACCGGGCCTGTGATCAATCTGCTCACGGTGCCTCCGGAGTTGGCTCATGTCGCGTGTAAATCGGTTCCCCGGGTACACTGTCACCCAATAATAATGCTGGTAACTCACCCATTAAAGGGATAAACTATGCGCACATAAAGTGACCTGCACCCACTTCGAACAAGACTACCCGTGATCACCAAGAAGCGGAAGTCCAAGGTGCTGCCATATTCGCAATCCGGTTGATTTACACTTAACCTCTCAACAAGGAGATATTCAACTTGACGTCCCTCAGCACGACCATTACCGGGAGCCTGCACCAATTGTGGGCGCGCCTCCGTGGAAACGCTCCAGCGCACAAGCGCGTCGGCGATGAGCCGCCTCTTAGGTCGTAGTTGTTCAGCGCCTCCCAGATGGAGCAACACGGCAAGATCCTTGCCGCAGCGCACAGGTTGAGCGCAGACCATCCCACCGAACAACTCTTGGCGCGGCTCGGTGAGAATGAAGGCGTCCTCCATGAAGTTCGCGACCTGCTCACAGATGCCGTGAAAGGAAACCGGAGGATTACACCGGCAGGGGAATGGCTCCTTGATAACTTCTACCTCATCGAAGAACAGATTCGCACCGCCAAGAGACACCTGCCAAAGGGGTACAGCAGGGGGCTGCCCCGCTTGAAAAAGGGTCCGTCAACGGGTCTTCCCCGTGTGTACGACATTGCACTGGAGACGATCTCTCACGGCGATGGCCGGGTGGATCCGGAGAGCCTCAGAAGTTTCGTAGCCGCCTATCAGACAGTCACAGTGCTGAAGCTGGGCGAATTATGGGCCATCCCCATCATGCTGCGCCTGGCGCTGATCGAGAATCTCCGGCGCGTCGCA
>JAPLJQ010000573.1 GCA_026388495.1 Deltaproteobacteria bacterium
CAGTATAGCGGCAAATGATCAGCGCATTATCGAACTTACTCACCTCTTTGGTTGGATGATCAGTTTCTATCTCAGTTTTTCTATTGGGCATTGCCGATGTGGAACTTCTCGCTGCGACGACGGTTCGAGACAGATAGAAGACTTACTGTCAATCCCTGACCTGATCGCGGGCGCTATTTCTGAACAGTTGGAACTAAGAGCAAATGACCCGGAAGAGGTTTCCAGCGTGTTCTGGATGCACAGGCCTGATCAAACAGAAAAGAGCAATATCATCAATTGGTGGCTCTCAGACTGTAAAAAGCCGTTAAAAAGACTGCTGTGTATTATCGATCCCTCCAAGGACATGAAGCGTCATGTTTTATCTTGGTACCATTTTCACGATAGAAAGGCTTAACCAGACAATCAACCCGACCGGTAATTCCATGTGCAAATAGCCACACCCCGAGGCCCGGTGGGTTATCTTTTCATTATAAGGAGTCGGTGTCAAAAGAATACAGCAATGTTCATCGATCTTCCTCATGCCTTCTTACCCAGGTCGAAGTCTGAGGCAGCGTACACAGAAACAGTAAAGAATATCGGATACACTATATGGAATCAAAGAACAAGAATAACCAGGAAACCATAGGTAAGAAGTATTATGAAGATCTGGTTAATGGTGAGCATCTCCATTGCAGATCTATTGCTATGACGAAGGAGGCCATCATAGGTTTTGCCGAGCAATTTGATCCGCAACCTTTTCATACAGATGAGCATACTGCAGATCAATCGTTTTTCGGTGGACTTATTGCTTCCTCACTCCACATACTCTCTGCCTGTACCCAAGCGGTAGTAGAGGCCCAAGGCGATGTGGCCATCCTGAGCGGTGTGGGATTGGATGAGGTGAAGATGTATAATCCGGTAAGACCAGGTGATATCCTTACGATAGAGGCTTGGTGGACCGATCTCAAAAGATCTCGTAGTAAACCGGATCGTGGATTTGCGGCCATCCAGTGCAAAGTTATCAATCAGAAAGGCGAGCCCGTTATTGAGTATGGCTACCGCTACATGATAGCTTGCAGGACTTAATTTAAGTTGCATGACAAAAGATGCGCACCGTTATGCAGGAAAGAATGATTACGATAGGGGAGATAAGAATGAAACAGCAAAATGTGCATCTCTTCGTCTTTGACAGTTTGTCTGATTGGGAAGCAGGCTACGCAGTAGCCGGGATAAACAATCCACAGTTTCAGAGAAATCCTGGCAGCTATCGAGTCCGTACTGTGGCGTTACGAAAAGACCCCGTTTTGACTATTGGCGGAATTTGTATTTTGCCCGATATCGTACTCGACACGCTCTCTCCAATGGACAGCGCTATGTTCATATTGCCGGGCGGCACTGCTTGGGATGAGGGTAAGAATATGGAAGCTGTCGCGGTTGCCGGCATATTCCTTAATTCCGGCATACCTGTGGCTGCGATTTGTGGTGCTACCGCTGGGCTTGCCCGTGGCGGGTTACTGGATCACCGCCGACACACGAGCAATGCGCCTGAGTATCTGGCTGCGACTCAGTACCGTGGAATGGCACTCTATGAAGACGCACCGGCCGTTACTGACGACAAGCTGATCACAGCATCTGGTGTAGCTCCCGTTGAATTCGCCCAGCACGTCTTTCGCTGTCTTGATCTCTACACCCCGCAAGTGTTGGACGCCTGGTACGGACTTTTCAAGACGGGGCGGCCCGAGTATTTCAGCGCGCTCATGCAAGCAGCCAATGCATAACAACGGCATTAAGGCGACGGTAAAAAGCCGCCGCGTCTTATGCCAAGCGTTATAAGGAGAATCTATGAAAGACAAAAAAACATTGGTTGCACCCTGTGGACTAGACTGCTTCAACTGCGAACTTCACGAGAACAATCTGACAGATAAACTTGCCGAATTGATTCATACCAAAATGGGTGTACCAAAGGAAGAAATTGCTTGCAAAGGGTGTCGCCATCAAGACGGAAAGCATTATCATTTACCGCCAGAGGGGTGTGCAACGTTGGATTGTGTCAAAACCAAGGGCGTAGAGTTTTGCTGTGACTGTAGCGATTTCCCGTGCGCTTTTCTCGCACCAACAGCTGACAAGGCCGCTCAGTACCCTCATAATATGAAACTTTACAATCTCTGCCGTATTAAGAAGGTTGGTCTTGAACGCTGGATAGAGGAAGAATCTGGACAAATACGAAAGAAATACTTCACAGGCAAATTTGTTGTTGGGAAAGGGCAGGCGAAATAAGAGACAAAGGACCGGGTAAACCTTATATCAAAACGCTCGACCGGTCGTCACTGCGTCTGCACAAAGCCTTCGGTTTTTTCTCAGGCTCGTGCCGCCAGTCAGCTCACCGTTAGATTTCAACAAAGGGACTTGACAAAGACAGATCTCCCGTGTACATTGTAATACATCAATGACAGGAGGTGCACCATGAGTACAGCAATATCTGTGAGGCTTCCTAAAGATCTCGCCGACCAGCTTGACGGCATAGCCAAAGAAACCGAGAGGCCACGCTCTTTTATCATCCAGAAAGCGCTGGAGTCATACATTGAAGATTTTGCCGATCTTCAGATTGCACTCGACCGGCTCCACGACAAGAGTGATGCTATCATTTCCGGCAAAGAACTGAGGGAGTCACTTGACGTATAACGTTGTCTACAAGAAGTCGGTACATCGCGATCTCAAGAAGTTGTCAAAAGCTGAGGTCAGCCGCATCCTTGACCAAATAGAACAGGAACTTACAAAAGAACCTGAGTCATACCCCGTACTCAAAGGCCAATTTGTCGGGCTACGCAAGTATCGTATTGGTGACTATAGGGTAATTTATGCCCTTGTGGGCGCAGATATTCTTGTTCTCCGAATCGGTAATCGGAGAGATGTTTACAAAGGCGAAAACTAACCATTGCGTGCAGACGGACGTCGGCTGCGCTGGCGCCGGTTACGGCTGGCGTTATGTGTAAAATAAGGAGAAAAATAGAATGCGCGATTCAAATAAAACAATCGGAGATATCATAGATAAAGCAACCGTCTCTTTAATAAGTTCTGTTGACGAAGCGGGTTTCCCTAACACAAAAGCCATGCTTCCTCCACGAAAACGAGAAGGCATAAAGCATATTTTCCTCACTACCAATACATCTTCAATGAGAGTAAAACAATATTCAGAAAATCCGAAGGCTTGCATTTATTTCTTTGATAAAAGGTTTTTCAAGGGCGTTATGCTCAAGGGAACAATGGAAGTTTTGCAGGATAATCAATCAAAAAAGATGATCTGGAAAGATGGCGATGAAATGTATTATCCGAAAGGCGTGACGGACCCGGATTATTGCGTACTTAAGTTCACTTCTCAAAACGGCAGATATTACAGCAATTTTAAGTCAGAGAATTTCGAAGTAGAATAATGACCTGGCTATCCACTCATTCCATCGGACCTGTGCGAAAAGCCGCGTATGCCCAAAATCGGGGAAAGCCATCAATTGCCATTGGCTGTCCCCATTTAAAGCCTAAAGGCATGTCCCTTTATGGTGATGTTTGCCTTTCAGGAACCGTTTTTCGATGAGATCGACAAGACCCTTAATATCATTGATGTCCAGGCAGGGAACGCCTCTGTCAACCGGCCGGTCGCTGGCGACGGCGATGAGATTGTCTTCTTTTATGCAGAGAGGCTCATGTTTCAATCTTGATCTGACGATTTCGATTTTAGGATGTGGGTTGACCTTAAATCCTTCGGAGAGGATGATGTCCACATTCCGGATGTACCGATCCCGAAGTTCTGCCAATTCATAGTCCCTGTCGGAATCCTCAATAACGGCAACCTGATGAGGGGATGCGACGACAGTCACCTTTGCCCCCGCCTTCTTGTGCCGCCAACTGTCCTTCCCTTCGTGGTCGATGTCAAACCCGTGGATGTTGTGTTTGATTGTGGCCACCCCGTATCCCCTGCGCTTCAGCTCCGGAATTATCTTCTCAATCAGGGTCGTTTTTCCCGTATTCGATCTGCCCACGATGGATACAATGGGTATCCTGCCTGTTCCCTCTTCGTGTGCTGAAGCTTCCTGTCCACAAGGCATGACAAGCGGGATGTCCTTCCGGTTAAACCAACGCTGATCTGCAAGCACCACGGATGTCTCGACCTGGCGCTCGGAAATGGACCAGTATCTTTTCAACAGCCGGTTCTTCTCTTCGGGAGTAACCAGCCGGAATCCATGCTTTTCATAGAAACGAATGGCCCAAACTGCGGCCGCCCAGGTGCCGACGAGAACGGGATGGAGGGTTTTTTCCCGGAGCGCATCAAGCAATCGGCTCCCGATGCCCTGATTCCGCCTCACAGTTCGGACATAGGCATGACGGACCAGCGTCACATCCCCCACGGGCTGGATGCCCATCACACCCAAGAGGTCTCCCCTCTCTTCATAGCCCCAGAATACCACGCCTTCATCCATTTCATGACGCAGATCTTCCTCCGGCATGTAAGGTTCCTTCCAGCGATCGGCGGGAATAATCCCTTTATATGCCTGCGCGGCATCGTTGATAATCTCATGGATGGTCGCAAATTCGCTGTCTTCACAAAGACGGATCATGTGGTTAGCCATCATTCAGAATCCTTTGTGCCTGAAAATGATAGAAACGTCGCTGCACAGCGCAGGACATCCCGACCGTTATCATTCTTAACCAGACAGTCGCCGATGATCAGGGTGCGGCCTTTCTTAAAAACACGGGCATCTGCAGTCAGCTCGCCGTCCCGAACCGGGGCAAGGAAATTGCTTTTCAGTTCGATGGTGGTGATCCCCGTACCAGGTTCGAGAACCGTCATAATGGCGTGAGCGATGGCTTCATCGGCCATGGCCACAATCACTCCCCCTTGCATGAAACCGGCCCCCTGCATATATTCGGGACGAACCGGCATCCGGAACCGCGCATATCCATCCTGCAGATCTTCCAGCGTAATCTTGAAAAAGTCCAGAAAAGGGTTCAGTCCTTTTTCTCCTGCACGGAGCCTCTGTAGATACGAAGTATAATCAGGCATGGAGTTTCTCACCTTTGTTCATATATTGAAGCAACACTATGTCATCATCGTACATATCCGCAACCTTCTGATTGCGATTATGGATCGTGGG
>JAPLJQ010000228.1 GCA_026388495.1 Deltaproteobacteria bacterium
CATTCCGTACTTGATACGGACTCCAGTAAATTCAAGATGTCATGGATTCCGGCTTTCGCCGGAATGACGGGATATGGTGATTATTCAAAAGTCTCACGATATATATCCATTACTTACTGTGGCGGATGAGTTTAAACAGCATCACTTCCAAAGTCAATTGTTTATTGGCGTTCTGATCAATCGTATGCATGGCCCAATCCACGCTCTTTATATTGTGGAGAATATCCCTCCCCGACAAACCACGGGCTATAGATTTAATGATATCCGTGCAATGCTGATTGATCAGACCATCTTCATCCCCCGTTTCCTTATATACCAGGGCATCCCTGTATCCGGTCATCAGCATGTTGAGACTGTCGGCTATGTCTTCTCTCTCCTTACCGAAACTGCTTACCATGGACAGGAATCTCAGCGGGTCCGCCGTATTGTCTGTTTGTAAAATGCCGTTAATGATTTCATCTCTAAGCGCAATGTATGAATCATCACTCATTTCCAGAGCCTTCCCGATACTTCCTCCGGACGAGGACGCAATGGCATTGGCCCTTTCGGGCTCCATTGACAATCGATCCCGCAAAAACGACACAATCGTATCCCTCCGGAGAGGATTGAAGCGCACCTGCTGGCACCGCGACAGGATCGTTGCGGGAAGCTGGTGAGGACTTGACGTAATCAATATCAAGAGATTAGACCGGGACGGCTCTTCAAGGGTTTTCAGAAGGGCATTTGCGGAGATGTTGTTCATCCTGTCCGCATCAACCATTAAGAAAATGCGCATTCCCCCTTCAAGGGGTGCGAATTTCATCTGTTCCTGAGCGTCTCTGATCTCCTTGATTCTGATAAATTGTCCATCGGCTTTGATGGTGACGACATCGGGGTGGTTTTTGCGGTCCGTTTTGACACAGGATGAACAGTTGCCACAGGAATCGAAACGGGTATGTTTGCTTTCATCGAGAGGGCTTCCCTCATCCTGTGTGTGAGGCAACGTTCGGGAATTTCTTTGAGTTTCACAATTGAGGGCCTTGGCAAAAGCTTCCGCCACGGTTCTTTTACCGACCCCTCTCATGCCGTAAAAGAGATAGGCATGGGGGACCCGATTCCTCATGACGGATGTCTGCAGGATGCGGATCTGCTTTTCATGACCATAAATATCTTGAAAAGACATAGGCTCGCTATTGCTTCACCCCGATAAAATTCAATATAAAGTTGCACACCTGCCGATGAACCGTGTGAATATCAGCCGCACCCTCAATGATCCTGAAACGCTCCGGTTCGCCTTTGGCAAGGGAAAGATACCCCTCTCTGACCTTCCGATGAAATTCAAAATCCTCCTGCTCGAACCGGTCCTCCAATACTGCCAGCCCTGATGCTTTCTTCATCAGAGATATTCTATCCATTGCCCTTTTCAGACCGACCTCAACGGGCAGATCAAAGAGGACGGTCATTCCCGGCCTCAGACCGGGTGACGAATAATCATTGATGCCTTCTATAAAACGGATGTCGGCCCCTCTTCCAAAGCCCTGATAGGCAAGGGTGGCGTCGCAAAACCGGTCACACAAAACCACCTTGTTGTCTTTCAGCGCCGGCAGGATCACCTTTCTTACGTGTTGAGCTCTGGCTGCGGAAAACAGAAGAATCTCCGCTTCTGTACAGATATCCTCATCAGGAACTTTATTGAGGAGCATTTCCCTGATTCTTCTCCCTATGGGTGTACCGCCGGGTTCTTCGGTCATCAGAAAAGGAATACCCTGCTGCTTTAAAAATTCCCCTGCCAGTTTAATCTGGGTGGTCTTACCGCAACCTTCAATGCCCTCAAAGGTGATCAGTCGTTCCATTCTGATAAAAATCCTATCTCCATTGCATGGACCACAAGAATATCATATTGAGAAACCCTTATCTCAGGAAATAAAAAAGGGGAAACACTTCCACCTCTTTCCAATGGCCAGTGGTTCCCCCTTCTTGCTCTTAATTGGCAAAACGATGTTACTTTTCTTCTCCCGGCACAATTGCTTCCACCGGACACTGGTCTGCACAGGTCCCGCAGTCCGTACAAAGCTTGGGATCAATTGTATACTTATCTTCGCCTTCAGCGATGGCCTCAGCGGGACATTCATCTTGACAAGAACCACAAGCAATACATTCATCAGTAATTACATACGCCATTTTATTCTTCTCCTTATGTTTTCTATTTTAATCGGCCTCTTAAGCAGTCTGAACTGCCGGATGATCCTCTTTCTCGTCAACCTGACACATTCTCTGTCAGGACAGGCATAACGCGACATGACTATGGAACTTTTCGAGTTTCCGTACTGCTAAGATACAGAAACGACTTCCTTAACTCCCGGGACTTCTTTTACCAGA
This sequence comes from Deltaproteobacteria bacterium, assembly GCA_026388495.1. GTDB lineage: Bacteria > Desulfobacterota > Syntrophia > Syntrophales > UBA2185 > JAPLJQ01. The sequence goes on from JAPLJQ010000228.1 coordinate 2,359, forward strand.
TATTTCTGAATCCCCATCTTCAATGTCATCTGCGACATGGGACAGCCGTGACAGGCCCCCAATAACTTAACCTTGACTACCCCATCGTCAGTGACATCAACCAACGCGACATCTCCTCCGTCAGCCTGAAGATTGGGTCGGATGCGATTTATTGCGTCCTGCACTTTCTCCTTCATGATATGACCTCCAACTTTTCCAAAAATATAAAAAAGGCTAACGGCGCGGAATAAAATTTGAAATGCCCTTAGTCTTCCATTTCTGCCCTGCTTAGTGGGGCATCTCTCCTATCATTTTTTTCATCAGTTTTCTTGCCACGGCGGAAAGTTGTGGCTTCATAAACCTGTACGCTTCCACTTCAAAATGATGCGCATTCCAGAGGATTTGTCCCGTGTTCGCATTGATCATTTTTATCCCGGCTTCCACCTTCGCAACTTTGTCGTCCTCTACTTTTGTATAATTCCAGTAGAGCAGATCAACCGCAAGAAAAGCGTCAATATTGAATAATTCCCCTATCCTTTTGCTCAGCGCAGGATCAGAATAGCTGACGGTTTTGAGTTTTGAGATGTAATCAAGGGTAACCTTTCCGGCATCTTCGCTGGAGAGAATCTGCTTCTTCATCGTATCTGCGGCAACCACACCGGTAAACCACCCCTTATCGGTCAGCACATCCGACACGACAAGATCGATTACGCCCCGTGCATCTTCATAGGTCCCCACGTCAACAGGGAGAACGCCAATGTTTCGGGGATGGAAATCCTTCGCTTCCGGAGCAATTTCCGAATAGCGAATTCCGCCGCAACCAGAAATTAACAGCACCAAAAAGACGGTTACTACATATCGGCGCATGATTTTCAATGGTTCTACCCGGTCAAGATAAGCCACAGAAAGGCGCTTAATCCTGTTAAAATATAATTAGTTTCCAAAATCCCTTCAAGGACGACCCCCGAAAACGCCGCCCTTCTATCATAAAGTTTAAAATAAATCCATATAAAAAAAACGTTGATCAAAAGGGCATAACTTAACGTCGACGTCCAGCCAAAGGGATAGGCCGCTACGAGAAGGAGGACGAGCAAAACCAGAATCCCCATCAGGAGTGTCTGTGTCGTTTCCTTCCCGATAAGCACGGGAATCGTTTCCCTCCCGAGGAGGCGGTCACTCTGTATGTCGAGAATATCCGACATGGCGGAGCGGACAAATACTATGGAAAACGTAAAAAGAAATGCCACGATCATGCCGGACGTGACGGACAAACTGTCTTCAATCCCGGGAAGGACAGACGCCACCACGGCCCATGCCAGGGCCATGGAGATATTTTTCGATCCCGGGAGCTCCTTTAAGCTCGAAAAACGGAAATTCCTCGGTAAAATCTTCATATTGTAAAGGACACCGAAAACAGATACGAGGGAAAGAAGAATAAAGGCCCTCGTCCCTATTAGTAAAGAACATGTCAGGGCCAGAATCATGGAAAGGATAGCTATGGATACATAAATGTTTTCATGCTTTCGATACGATTCTTCCCTGAATGATCCGATGATCGTACTGGATTTTCTGTTGATGAGGCGATTGAGGGTATGCATGGAATAAACGTAAAGGGATGCGATGATAATATTCATGATGTTCACAGGGAGCCTC
>JAPLJQ010000399.1 GCA_026388495.1 Deltaproteobacteria bacterium
ACGAAAGCGCCTCGTTAAATACCTTATCGGCAACGACAGCCATATTTCACCTCCTCTTGTTGATATTCAACCACAGAAAGCGACAGGGTGCAAATCATTATCTGCTGTTTAGGCGAACAACCGCAGGGAACGCCACGGCGGGTAGCCGCGCCGAGATTCATTTGGCGCGTTCGACAGTTCCTTTTCAACATAACCGAGGTTCATCCGGTTGAAGCATATTGAAGTCGGTAAAACGTCGCCCTTGAAGAAAATGCCGGATTTCAAACAGAAATAAATGATGTTGTTTTCTCAGCGATTATGATAAGGGATGATCACGCTGGATTTTTTATTTACAATGGAGGCAAAAATTTTTATGGAGCAGTTGGGTGCATTAAAGTGTGGACAACTGAAGTCATTAAATTCTATCACCTCATTTTTATAATAGATTTCTCATGGAAATCGTGATAGTCAAAATACGTATGATACGTTAGCGATTAAGATTCCTAACCCCCCTTCAATCCTTTGATGAGGGTGCTATGGACTGATTATTGAAACCCCGTTACTCAAAAGAGTGCGGGGTTTTGTATTTCAACCGGTCGGGATGATGATGCTTCTTTGCATCGGCTCCGCGCCGTTAAAACTCTTGATGCGTCAAACATAAAAAATGAAAGGAGAATATCTATGAGCGGAAAAGAAAAAGAAGTAACGGAAACATCGGAAGCTGAAATTGCGGTACACTGGGCGGAAGAGGACTTCATTTATCCACCTGCATCGTTTATTGCCCAGGCAAATGTGACCGATCCAAGTGTCTATGATCGTTTTAGCCTGGAAAATTTCCCGAATTGTTTCAAGGAGTATGCAGACCTCTTAACCTGGTATGAATACTGGCACACAACCCTTGACACTAGTGATGCCCCCTGCTGGAAGTGGTTTGTAGGAGGAAAGATTAATGCAAGTTACAACTGCATTGACAGGCATCTTGCCAAGAACAAAAACAAAACAGCGATTCACTTCGTATCAGAGGTTGAGACTGAAAAGATAGAGCATATCACTTACCAGGAACTTTATGTAAGGGTAAATGAGTTCGCGGCAATCCTGAGGGACTTTTGCGGCCTGAAGGCTGGAGACACAGTCACGCTTCACATGCCAATGGTGGCTGAGCTTCCCATCACGATGCTTGCCTGTGCACGACTCGGTATAATCCACTCACAGGTTTTCGGTGGTTTCAGCGGCAAGGCCTGTGCAGACAGAATCGTTGATTCAGGAAGTCATGTTCTGATTACAATGGATGCTTATTACAGGAGCGGGCAGCTTATTGACCACAAGGAAAAGGCTGATACCGCTGTTGCTGAGGTAGCCAAGGAAAATCAGAAGGTAGATAAGGTCCTCGTATGGCAGCGTTATCCCGGCAAATATTCCGCCCAAACACCGATGGTTGAAGGCCGTGATTTCTTTGTCAATGAACTGCTTAAAAAGTATTACGGAACAAGGATTGATCCGGTCCCAATGCCGGCAGAAGCTGTTCTCTTCCTGATGTACACCAGCGGCACGACCGGAAAACCTAAAGGCGCACAGCACAGCACAGGCGGTTATCTTGCTTATGTAGCCGGAACATCCAAATATGTCCAGGACATTCATCCTGAAGATGTTTACTGGTGTATGGCAGACATAGGATGGATCACCGGCCATTCATATATCGTATATGGTCCGCTGGCAATATGTGCATCCACGGTTATTTATGAAGGCGTTCCTACTTATCCGGATCCAGGCAGGCCCTGGAGGATTGCCCAGGATCTGGATGTAAACATCTTCCATACTGCGCCTACAGCTATCCGTGCCCTGAGAAAGTTGGGCCCTGATGAGCCGGCGAAATACAATTATCACTTCAAACATATGACCACTGTCGGAGAGCCAATCGAGCCTGCAGTGTGGAAGTGGTATTATCATGCCGTCGGCAAAGGTGAAGCGGCAATTTGCGATACCTGGTGGCAGACGGAAAATGGCGGTTTCCTTTGCAGCACAATGCCGGCAATTAAAGCAATGAAGCCGGGCAGCGCAGGCCCAGGCGTACCGGGTATTCACCCTATCGTTTATGATAACGATGGTAACGTTGTCCCTGATGGCAGTGGAAAAGCAGGAAATATTTGCATCCAGAACCCATGGCCTGGCAGCTTCCAGACCATCTGGAGAGACCGTGATCGTTACGTCAGTCAGTATTATGAAAAATACTGCAAAGATCCAAACAGCAAAAGGTGGCAAGACTGGCCATACCTGACAGGTGACGCTGCAGTTGTGGCTGCCGATGGATATGCCCGTATCCTCGGCAGGATTGACGATGTCATTAATGTCTCAGGGCACAGGCTTGGAACCAAGGAACTTGAATCCGCAGCGATGACCGTTGCAGAGGTAGCAGAAGCAGCTGTTGTTCCGGTGAAACATGAAATCAAAGGCGTTGAGCCGGATATGTATATTGCTTTAAAACCTGGAATTTCAGCAAGCGAAGAACTCGCCAAGAAAATTTCCCAGGCTATCGTCACGGAGATCGGCGCAATTGCAAGACCCAGAAATGTCTGGATTGTCCCTGACATGCCTAAGACCCGCTCAGGAAAGATTATGCGCCGCGTACTTGGCGCCATTTCCAACAACACAGACGTAGGCGACGTCATGACACTGGCGAATCCTGAAATTGTCGTGGAAATAACCAAGATGGTTCAGGGAAAGTAAGGATCAGTCTAACATCTATTGAAGATGAAGAATGAGGCGAAAAGAGCGGAGATGCGAGGATGGAAGGGTAAAAAGTAAAATTGAGGATGAACGACAACGAACAAAAGGAGGACCATATGATGAACATGATCGTCGAACGCGTGGATGTGTGGGCGGCCAGCATCAAGGACGAACCCGGCGGCTTGGCGAAGATACTCGCCGGCCTGCGGGATGCCGGTGCGGATCTCGACTTCATCATTGCCAGGCGGGCGCCGGATAAACCCGGCAACGGGGTCGTGTTTGTTACACCGCTGCGCGGCGATGCCGAGGTCGCTGAA
>JAPLJQ010000335.1 GCA_026388495.1 Deltaproteobacteria bacterium
ACTTTGACCGTACCGGCACGACACACATAGGCAAATACATCCTGAATCACAGTTTTATGATACCGGGGCTGATCGGCGTTGGGAGCGCGACGGTTGTCGGTTATATCATTGGGGCGTTTTTTCTGAGACTATAAAGAGTTTTTACGGAAGCTTTGCATGGTCGTGCTTGTTGTTTGTGAACATGCGATTTTATACCGGCTTCTTTTTTAACAATTTCAATCCATAAGGACACACAGCGGCGCATATCCCACAGATGTGCCCCTTGTGGCACTGGAAGTAGTGCTCTATTTTCCAGCTGTCGCATGCCTGGACATCCAAAATTTCCTCTCGCGGCAGTCCCGGATACCAGGCAGCTCCTCTCAATGCCCCGGCAGGGCAGGCATCAATGCAGAGAGTGCAGCGGCCGCAATAGTTGCGCTCTATCGGAAGCCCGCAGGGGAGCGGCATATCCGTGAAAACGGTCCCCAGGCGGAGCCATGGGCCAAACGTGCGGGTAATAAGCTGGCAGTTGCGGCCGATCCAGCCCAGGCCGGCACGGGTAGCCGCAGTCTTGTGGGGAAAGTCTCCCTTAATCGTTACCGGATCGGTGCGTTCTGAAGCAGCCAATGGTCGGGCTTGAAAGCCACTGTCCCTGATTCCGGCTGCCAGCTTCTCTGCCAGTTCGTTGATCCGGACGTTCACTCTGTCGTAATCACCAGCATAGGCCTGGTTTGGGCCGTATTGGATATTGGCCATAATCAGGGGGTTCATGGGAATAGCCCATGAAAGGGCGAAGGGAAACCTCTGTCCTGTAGCAGCAAAAGGTGTTGAGAAACTTCGAAGATCAGCCACGCCCCAGAGGATAATTTCCTCCGATTGCATCCACGATGTTAGCAAGGAAGAGAAAGAGTTATTAGAAATTGGCATAAGGAAGGGCTCCGTATCTGCTTTTTATTTTGACCTATTTTTAGTATGTGTCGGTTCCGAATCCATCCAATAATTTGTCAGCACTAAAGTAAAACAAAAATTTGAAGTCAATGAGAAAAGGAACTTTGGAGAAAAACCTTCATAAGATTTTGAAAAAAGTCACTCATGCAGCCGATGGCATGGCTCGTAGGTTTCATTTTGGATAATTATTTCATAGTGCCGATCTCAGCCGCCAATTCGTCGTAAACGACAAGGGATTTCACCCCGGCAGTCTCTTTTTGTGCCAGTTCTTCAAAAATAGTGAATCTTCCGTTAAAGCGTTCCGCTTGGGACTTGAGGTTATCGATGCTTTCGGATAGATAACTCTTCTCTTTCGGATCGACATCCTTTTTCACCAGCCCCTTGACCCTGTTCCAATAATTGGTCGTTTCACTCGCAAACTGGCTCAGGCCTGTCAGGAATGAGAGGGCGCCGGAAGAGAGATCCAAAATGGCGGACAGGTTCTTCTGTGTGTCGTTCATATCCTTGAGCAGTTTCTGATCGGCAAACAGGTGTGCTTCGGCAAGGGCCTTGTCACTCAGCGGCATAGCGGGATTGATGGCCTCTACCATGGTGATGAACTTTTGGGAGGAGTTCAGGTATTGGGTGGTCGATAGTGAAGCATTGTTGAGCGCCACCGTAAACTGCCCGACAAACTTGGTGAAGTTCGAGGCCTGGCCCGCATAGGGTACGGGAAGCATCTTGGCTGCGGCAGCCACATAAGAGCTGGCCTGGATATAGCGATTATAGCCGGCCAGGTTAGTGCTCATCCATTTGAAGAAGCCTTCAAAATCTTGCGTGGCCTGGCGTTGAGCTTTCACAGCGGCGGCTGTCTCTTTGAGCTTTTGTAACTTTTTCTGGCGTAGAAACTCATATGCAACACCCTTCACGACTTCGAGCTGCATGGTCTTGAGTTTAAGATATTCGTTTTCGAATTGGAGACCTATGGCCTGTCCCATATCCGACGCTGCCGGGCCGGAGATCCGCTCCTCGGCTTGTATGATGCCGGCGGGGAAGACGGCGGCGGCAAGAAGGGTTGCAATGATGATCGTAAATAGCCGTTTTTGAATCATAGTGACGGCTCCTTTTCCGAGGGTTTTACGTTCTTTTGTCGCATTAGTGGTATGTGATTCTCATTTTATCAACATTACAGGTACAGGAGAATCATGCAGCACCTTGAGAGCCACACTACCAAACACCAATTCCTTCATGCCGGTATAACCATGTGTACCAATAACAATTAGATCAACAGCATTATTTTGGGCGTACTCAACGATACATTTCGCGGCTGCACCTTCCAATATTTCTGTTTTGACTTTAATACCCTCGGAACTGAGCTGAGTTTCTATACCTGCAAGGTACTTTTGGACTCTCATGAACTGAGCATTCTTCAGGGGGAAAATATCAAAGCTTTCCGAGGTCCACATTATGGGGATCTCGATGACATTTAAAAGGATAACCTCTTCGACGCAACCTTCTTTTGCCAGGTTCTTTACGAAAGGCAAGGTGTTTTCAGCTAATATCGAACCGTCGAGGGGAACAATAACTTTTTTAAACATATCCAACATCTCCTTTATATTTTTTTAAAATTTGAGTCGAGCAGCCCGTTTCTCCTGATAGTTGACGTTTGTTTCTCCGTTAGCCGTCTGCTTCCCGGCGGTGCCACAGTATTTCAAGTATTCATATCACTTTTATTTTGGAAAGAACATCAATGATTATGGGTTTAGGTCTTGCATCTTCTACACGGTTGACGATTTGTGGATACAAAATTATTCATCCACTCAGCGTGTCTGGAGCGACAGCGGAAGCTCCAGATTGTTTTCTTCAAGCAGCCCTCTGTTCGTGAGGATCTCTGCCGACCGTCCGTCCGCGACGACTTTGCCGTCTCTGATCACGATGCAGCGTTCACAAACATCGAGAATCAGGTCAAGGTCGTGTGAGGCGATGATCTTGGAATGACTGAAAGTCTTGAGCAGCATGATCAGCAATCGCCTCGACCTGGGGTCAAGGTTCGCGGCAGGCTCGTCCATCGCCAGAATGTCGGGTTCCATCGCCATGACCGAGGCGATGGCGACGGCCCTCTTCTGTCCGGCGGAAAGGTGGTGCGGCGGTTTGTCGCGCAGATCGAGGCCATGCACCATGCGCAGGGCCTCATGGACCCGTTCCCGCACGCGTGCTTCATCCATGCCGAGATTGAGGGGACCGAATGCAACATCGTCAAAGACCGTCGGCATGAAAAGCTGGTCGTCGGGATTCTCAAAAACGATACCGACCTTCCTCCGTATTTCACGCCTTGTTTTAAGCGTTAGCAAAAGATCACCGATGGTCACCGATCCCGACGTCGGCATCAGGCAACCGTTCATATGCTGGAGAAGCGTGGATTTTCCCGCCCCGTTGGCGCCGATGACGCCGACCGATTCCCCATGGATGATCCTGAAATGGATACCCTTGAGCGCTTCCGTCCCATCGGGATAGCGGAAGGATACGTTCTTGAACTCAACGATATGATGACTCATCGAAACAGCTCCTGTGCAATGCGACCGATCCCTTCGGTGACCTGGAAAAAACGGAAGACCGCGAGAAAAGCGATCGTCGTCGCCAGGTACGCCAGATCGATTGCCGCAATATGGTACTTCTTGAGGCTCGGGATGTCTCCCCGGAACCCGCGGGAGAGCATGGCGCAGTAGATCCTTTCTGCACGATCCACCGTTCGGAACAAGAGTGTCCCGATAAGACGCGCGAACACCTTCATTTCCGTGCCGCACGTACCGAATGACCGCATGTCCCTTGCGCGGATGATCCGCATCGCCTCTTCCATGAGCACAAAGAGATAACGATACAGAAAGAGGAGCTGCGTTACAAAGATCGCCGGGAAGCCCAGTCGTCTGATGGCATGACAGACACCGGGAAACGACGTTGTCGCGATGAGCAGAAGCGCCGCGCTGACCGTAAGGGTAAACTTCAAGAGAATTGAAAGAAAAGAGAGAAACCCTGCCGATACGGGGACCCCGGAGATGACGGCGACGATCCTCGTATCGAGCAGCGGATTGAAGACGCCGATGAGAATGGCAAAGGGTGAAACGAGCAGCACTTTCCTGAGAATGAACAGGACGGGGATTTCGCCGATGGTCATGAGCAGCGCCGGAAACAGAAAGAACGGAACCAGCGCGACGACCTCGTACTTGGGAAAGGAAATAACGGTGAACAAAAACAGTACAGTCGCGATCACTTTGACCCGCGGGTCCAGACGGTGGACGAAAGTGTCCCCGTAGGAAAGCCGGTCAAGCCGGCCGATATCGAAATACAGAGAGTCAAAAGTCATGGGTTTATCCAGGCGAATCAGGATCGCCGCTTCTTGTCAACCATCAACACCGGCTGGCAGTCGAGCGCAAACGTCTGCCGGGTTGATGAGGTCAAGTTTATACATTTCTTCCCCGGAACGTTCTGATCCCCATGCCGATGAGCAGGATCAAGGCAAGAACGATCGCCGCGCCGATGATGCCGGCTGCGGAGGTTCCCGCTTCGATACCGGGCCAGGCAGGAGCCGCTTCCGCTTTTTTCGGCTCCTTTCCCGCCGGTTTGAAGTTGTAATCGGGGAGGAATGCCGTCGTTTCCTGGATACCCTTCAACACTGCGGCAATCCCGTGTTCCTTTTCCGGCAGTTCGCCCTTTCCATAAACCTTTTCGATGGACCATTCCAGACCGTCAGGCTGGGTAGAAGCGAACCAGGAGAGCGCACCGCCGGTGATGACCGCCAACACCGCGAACGTTATCATGACCTTCTTCAGCGAAATCGCTGTGTCAAGGGGGCGGGCGGAGGCAATACTGTCGAGGAGCTCGGGTCTGGCGCTGCGGACATGGTTGATGATGGCGGCGGTCACCAAACCCTCGATGACGCCGATGGCCAGGTGGATCGGTTGCATCAGAAGGATGAAGGCGCCGAAGGGCAATTCGCTTTTCCCGGACAGAAGCGTTTCCACGACGACGGAGAAAGCGCCGAGCTGTAGGGCCGCGACAACACTCGCTACGGACGCGACAAGGATGCGACCGGGATTTTTACTTTCCCCCGTTAACGGTTTGTAGATGAGGGGATAGACGAGGTAGCAGGGGTAGACCCCCAGATTCCAGATATTACAACCGAGGGCAAGCAGTCCGCCGTCGGCGAAGAAGAGCGCCTGGACCATCAGGACCGAGGCCATGACGAGAAAGGCCGCATGGGGACCAAGGATGATGGCCAGAATCATCCCTCCGCCCAGGTGTCCGCTCGAACCCGTCCCGGGGATTGTGAAATTGATCATCTGTGCCGCAAAAATGAAGGCGCCGAGAACCCCCATAAGGGGAATCATTCTGTCATCGATCCGTTCCTTCAGTTTCATCGATGCATATCCACTGACCGCTACCGTTCCGGCCCACAATGTCGTCCCTACGGCGGGAGAAAGTAAAGCATCTGCCATGTGCATGACGGTTCCTCCTTCCTGGAAAATCAAAATAATTCATGAGTCGCTTGCTAAAATCTGAACGCCGTTCCCGCCATCAGCGACCAATCGGTTTCAGCAGCGGTCAACCCGTATTTCACGCCGAAGTCGATATCGAAGCGCTCGGTCACGGAGTAGATGACGCCGCCGAGGAGAAAAGCGGGATCATTGGCGGCCGTCTTGTCTCGATTCCGCTCGATTCCGATGTTCCCGACGAGCTTCAGGTTCTTGACGACCTCGCAGGTTGTGGCGAAGGATGCATGCCAGATGTTTCTCTCTTCGTCCGCCTTGTTCTCGTTCCCGATGTAGCCGACATTCACATGGAACGCCCAGGGCGCGGCTTCCTTTGAACCAATGAAAAATGCCTGATATCCGGTCCTACCGGCGCCGAGGCCTTTTTCATCGTTGCCGGTCGGAATCTTCACGCCGGGTTTCAGCGCGAGGCTCAACCCGTCTTTCTCGAAGAATCGCCACTTGACCTCAAGTGTCATGTCCGAGACGCCTTTTTCATCGTAGACAGTGACACCATCTTCCTTAACCTTGCCCCACTGATAGGGAAGGCTCAGAACAAGATCCGCATTCTCAATGACACCATAGGACAAGGTCGTTGCAATCTGACCGCCCGTTGACTCCGTAGATACGCCGTTGACGGTTTCCTTGTCGGAGTCATACTGACCGTTGACCTCCACCTGGAACTTCCCTTTCCCCAGTGTTCCCGCGTCGTCTGTGATGAGCGGATGGGCGCCCCAGGCAACCGTATGAAACAGCAGAAACATGCTCACGAACAAACCCTTGATCACATGACGCATCCTTTCCGTTTTTCCTTTCTCAACAATCAGATGTTATGAATTCAATAATCGTAACACGCTCAGATAAAAAAATAATACGGCTACCCGATCTCCCGCCCCGTGCTGGACATGCTCAGGGTCCCGTGACGGACTCCCTTGATGGAGGTCAGGGCGTCGGCCAGCTTCTGCACATCTTCGGCCTTCCCCCGGGCGGCCACGATCTCCAGGCAATTGTGGTGATCGAGGTGGATGTGCTGGGTCGAGATGATTACCCCCTGGAACTCATGCTGGGTGTCGGTCACTCTTGAGAGGACGTCCCGCTTGTGGTGATCGTAGATCAGCGTGATGGCGCCGGCCACATCGCGGCCTTCTCTCCATTCCCTCTGGACCAGCTCTTGGCGGATCATGTCCCGCAGGGCTTCGGAGCGGTTTGTGTACTGCCTTTCCCGGATCAGGGCATCGAAACTCTCCAGGAGGGGTTTTTCCAGGGAAACCCCGAAACGAACCAGTTCGGACATCGTCAGTTCACCGTATTACGTTTTTTGGTTTCATAACACAGCCAAACGTTCTGTCAAGCTTTTTTTGTGTCATGAATGAAACAATTATCAGTAAACTGATCGCGGGTGACGACCATGCATTTGGCAATCAGACGATGGCAACAAAGCTACACTGGACTAAGCCGAATTGGCATCACGACCACCCCTACGAAGTGTTCACTGTGATCGTCCACCAGAGGAATCATCTGCTCCCGTTGCACGACCCCGTCAACGGTCACGCTCCCCTCATCTTCACCCGCGTGTCCCTGCACGACCTTTATATGGTAGATGGTCTCCCGGTACCGGTAGTGCACCGTGAAGCCCTCCCAATCGGCAGGGAGACAGGGCTCGACATGCAGTTTGTCACCTTCGAGTCTCAGCCCCAGGAGTGATTCCACGATCAGCCGGTACATCCATCCGGCTGATCCCGTGTACCACGTCCATCCGCCGCGACCCGTGTGGGGCGGGACTGCATAGACGTCAGCCGCGACAACGTAGGGCTCCACTTTG
>JAPLJQ010000256.1 GCA_026388495.1 Deltaproteobacteria bacterium
AACAGCATCGATGTCTTAGGTTACCGGGAGAAAGCGGCGGTTTCACATATCATGGACAATGTCCAGAAGGAACTGGTGGGCATCAAGCTTCCCCCTGGATACAAGCTGTCCCAGGAAGGGGACGCCAAGCAGGGCAAGGAATCTTTCGACGCCATGATGTCTGCGTTGGTTATCGGGATGATCCTTCTTTATTTTTCATTGGTCCCGGCATTCCGCTCCTTCGTCCACCCCCTGACGATTATGACGGCGATTCCCCTGGCCCTCATCGGCGCAATGTGGTCGCTTCTGATTGTCGGAAAGCAGCAGTCCATGTCGGCATTCATGGGAATTGTACTCCTTGCCGGCATCGTCGTAAAAAATTCAATCTTGCTCATCGATTTTATTGAAATGGCCAAGGAACAGGGGGCATCTACACTGGAGGCCCTGCGGGACAGTGTCCGGATCCGGACTCGACCAATTCTGATGACGGCTTTCGCCACGGCTGCAGGCATGCTTCCCATTGCCATGGAACGAGCTATCGGTCTGGAGCGCTTGTCCCCTCTCGCGATCGTTGCTATTGGCGGCTTGATGGTATCCACATTTTTAACGCTTCTTTATGTACCAATTTTTTATACAATTTTTGAGGATATCACTGATTGGTTCTCACGTTTTTTACCCAAATCAAAATGATCTATGCTGATGATTGTATGTGTAATATAAGCGGAACTATTACCGCATTACATCCAGATTGGGGAAGTATTGTTGAACAAAACACCAGCGATTAAAGAACTCTTTTTATCCTTCTTCAGGCTTGGCTTGACGGCCTTCGGCGGTCCCGCAATGGTGGCGCATATCAGAGAACTTTCCACTCAGCGCAATCAATGGCTTGATGAAAATGATTTTAAAAACGGTATTGCCCTCTGTCAGGCTATACCGGGTGCTACGGCCATCCAGGCTGCTGCTTATGTAGGACTCCGGGTTCGTGGAATATCCGGAGCATTGGTTGCCTATAGTGGTTTTGGATTGCCAGCCTTTATTTTCATGTTGATTCTCTCTGCTTTATATGCCCAATTCAACGGCCTCCCCAAGTTCATCTCCTTGTTTAACGGCCTTCAGGTGATCGTGGTTGCAATTATTTTTAACGCAACCTATTCATTTGGCAGGAACATCGCAAACAATTACAAAAACATTCTTATTTCTCTATTGGCTGCCATTTCATTATGGTTCGGTGTAAGCCCTTTTATGGTTATTGTTGGGGCTGGCATCCTCGGTATGGTCCTTTTAAAAGTATCCGCTTCAAGCACCGTGGTCAATTACGAAAAAGCAACACAATGGAATGCTGCGCAAATCATTGGTCTCTTGGTCGCTTTTTCTATCTGCCTTGCCGGGCTGTATTTCATCAGTTCTGTTCTCTTTAATCTGGCAGCCGTCATGCTCAAGATAGACCTCTTCGCCTTCGGAGGAGGTTTTGCATCTCTTCCGCTCATGCTTCACGAGGTTGTCATCAACAGGGGATGGCTGGACAGCAAGACCTTTATGGATGGAATAGCCCTCGGTCAAGTGACACCCGGCCCCATTATCATTACAGCAACCTTTGTGGGGTATTTAGTTAATGGTATCTTCGGTGCGATTGTAGCGACGATCTCTATATTTACACCTTCATTCTTTATGGTGGTCACCGTTGCACTTTTTTTTGATCGCCTGAAGAATTCAGCATATTTTATGAAGGCTATAGACGGAATATTCGCTTCCTTTGTCGGGCTCCTTCTGTTTGTATGTATTAAGTTTGCCATAACTGTCCCATGGGATATTATCAGGATTCTTTTAGGGATTGTGGCATTAGCAGCTTTGCTTCGCAAAGTAGATATCCTGTATATAGTGTCAATAGGGGCTGTCATTTCTGTATTCGTTTTGTAACGCTAATTAAATAATTCAGTATTTCTAATGGTTATCGTTGATTCTCAGTAATGCCGCCAGATGTGACTTTGTAGGTGAACAGTGGCACTGGGAACAATCCAATGGTCGGCTCAAAGATCGCGCCTGCCGGGTCTTGCTGTTGGCCTTGGAGAGCAAGGGGGTCAACAAGCTTCCGGCGCGGCTCAGGGTAAGGGACTCATTTAACCGGAGAGGGCAGACTCTTCCCGATCTCTGTGAGATTGACCAGGAAGCGGTTACCGGCAAGGTTTCCGAGTTTCGTTCTTTGACAATCGAGATGGTTCGTTTCACCCCCGAAGAGAAGCTTTGGGACCATCTTGTTCATACATATCATTACCTATCATTACCTGGGTCATCCTTGGATCGTGGGGTCCTATTTAAAATACTTGGCCTATCTGGATGGTCGCCTGGTGGCCTGCCTCGGGTGGGGTTCTGCTTCCTGGAAAGTAGCCTGCCGGGACAGTTTCATTGGCTGGGGCACTCCCCTCAGGAAGAAGAACCTGTCCCAGGTGGTCAACAATGTCCGGTTCCTGATTTTGCCCTGGGTGAAGGTGGAGCATTTGGCCTCCAAGGTTCTGGCGGCCAACATCAAACGCTTGGTCGCTGATTGGCACTCCCTCTACCAGGAGCCCATCGTGCTGTTAGAGACCTTTGTGGATGCTGCCCGTTTTCAGGGGACCTGCTACCGCGCCGCCAACTGGCGGTACGTGGGGGCTACCCGGGGGATCGCCAAAAGCGGCAATGATCACTGTTACCACGGTCAGCCCAAGGCGGTGTATCTCTATCCCCTGGCCAAAGATTTTCGGGAGCGACTCCATGCTTGACAGGACATTGCTACCACCGCATATCGTGATTACCGCGCAGGATCTTCAGAATACCCCGCCCGTCATTTTGACGCTTTTGGAATACCTGCTACAGGAGAATATGGCGCTACAAAAGCACATTGACCGCGAATCGTCGGGTCGACGAGGGGTGCCGGTGTACCGGCATAGGACATCTATATGAAAATATATCAAAATCTACGACGTCAAAAAAGTTTTGTCATGCACGGGCGGCTCAATTATTGTGTAAAAATAACGATTCATAGATAATTATACCATAAATATGACGGGCGATACCGGACTGCATGACAATTGTAAATCAATTTGTGCCGGGGGAGCGGCGACCATTTGTTAGCTAACTAACTATAAATAAAAGTAAATATATTCAATGGGGGCTTTTTCTTTTGCCGGCGATTAGTGAAATCGACTTTTTTCATCCTTTTTAAAAAAGATACTCCATAAAATCAACATATTAAGAAGAAATATGCAAATCAGTCGTCTTGTAGGCCGTCATGACGACTAACATCTCCTGCGGGCTTCCTTTCAGATCTTAGTCCCTTCGGCGAGAAGATTCAGGTGATCACTGTACACAAAACGCTTGTCCCGCTTCCTTCCCGTCGTTTCCCTAAGGATCTTAGCAAAGCCCATGGTCAAGATTCACAGGTACATGAAAAGGCCCCTGCCTGCCTGAAGTCATCAGGTTTGGAGTTGATGGATATTATTTATTCTTTTACTTCATAATGAAAATGTGTGGCCGTCGTCTGCTATGCCTGTTATGATAAGATGCAATCGTAATGCAGTTATCGCAACCGAGATTGCTTGCGGTATTTATAAGAGGATATCGCTTTCTTTTATGGCGATTGTCGAAAAAGAAGGATGTTTTTATGAGGATACGCAAGGCAGGCAAGATCAATGATCGCCTCTGGTATTTGGGGCGCGAAGAGTCGGGAGTCTATATCCTTGAAGGCAGGGACTGTTCCATCATGATTAACGGGGGCTTCAGTTTCATCCTCCCCGACGTGCTCGCACAGATGAGGAATTTTGAAATAGACGCACAGAAAATCAAAAAAATCCTCATCCTTCACTCCCATTTCGACCACGCGGGCATCGCGCCTTATTTCAGACGAACCCGCCCTGACATCACGTTTTACGCGTCGACGCCGGCATGGAAGGTATTCGCCATGCCGAAAGCGATGGAGGTCATGAACCGCTTCAGCCGGATCAGCGCGAAGTGGATGGGCGTTGAAAGTGTTCTCGACGCCTACGACATGGACTGGCGCGGCGACGTCGGTGGAACGGCGATAAGCGAAGGAGACAGGATCGATCTGGGCGGGGTCGTTCTGGGGATCATGGATACACCGGGCCATTCCCGTTGTTCCATCACGGCATATGAGGCGGACGAGGGACTTCTGTTTGCTTCCGACGCAGTCGGGGTCGCATACAAAGATATGACCTTCCCTTCCATGAATACCGACGTGAATCAGTATCTCCACAGCCTGCTGAAGCTGAAGCCCCTTCCCGTTAACTGCGTCTGTGCCGATCATTACGGATACATCACGGGGAAGGAGGCGGCGGGTTTCGTCGATATCACCATTGAAGAGGGCCGGAAGTGGAAGGATCGTTTCGAGGTGTGCTGTCGCCGCCACGGCGGTGATATAGACGCTGCAGGAAAGGAAATGACGGCCTTATTCGTCCGGGAATACCCGGACTACCTCATTGCCCCGGAAATCCTGGAAGGGGTTTTCAGGCAGATGATGAAATCTGTAGCCGGGAAGGCGTCCGATCCAGGGTATTTTCCCGCCCAGCATGAGAAGGGTTCCAATCCCTGCGAGGATCAGCCCGATGATGAGCAGGATTTTACCAAAGCCTGAAAGCGCCGTCTTTATTGAGATTCTCCTATTATTATATCATATCTGTGACCAGTTGAAGGGTATATCCTTCTCGAAATCCGGCGATAACGTCCTTTCGTCCACGTCCTGAGTAAAGATCGTTTCAAAACCCATATCGAGGGCGGTATTAACCACCCGTTCATATTCCTCATGGGTAATTCTTCTGCCGAGAAAGTAGTCATCTTTAACCGGGGGAACAGGGGTGTACTGAGACATCAGGCTCAGTGGCACGGATGTGGAAATGTGCATTTTGATGAGCTTGAGGACCTCGATGCTGTTCGATATTTTCCCCGGAAGAATGAGGTGACGAATGATCAGTCCCCTTGATGCGATTCCCCCGTCTTCTTCAAGGGTGTCCCCAACCTGCCGGACCATTTCCCTGATGGATTCCACGGCAACCCCGTGGTAATCCTTCACTGCGGATAGCTGAAAAGAATCCCGTTCATTGCCATATTTGAAGTCCGGCAGATAGATATCCACCACGCCTTCCAGGATTTTAATCATATCCGGATTCTCGTAGCCGCCGCAATTGTAAACAAGGGGGAGTTTCAGGCCATTCTGACGGGCGATCAGCCATGCCTCCATGATCCCGGGCAACTGGGGGGTGGGGGTTACCGGCTCGATGTTATGGCATCGTTGTTCCTGCAATGAAAGCATCATGCGGGCAAGGCCTTCGCTGCCCGTTCTTTTCCCGGAGGTTCTGTGGCTGATCTGGTAGTTCTGGCAATGGATGCATCTTAAGTTGCATGAGGAGAAAAAAATCGTACCCGCACCGTGTATTCCCGAAAGGGGCGGCTCTTCTCCATGGTGGGGAAGGATGCTTTTTACAACGATGTCATCGTCAAGACCGCAGAATCCTTTTTCCCCCGTCGTTCTGTCTACGGAGCATCTCCTTGGGCAGAGCGTACAGCGCTTCATGACGTTATTAAGATATGCTATCTTTTCTTTCACTCAGAAGCTCGTAACGACATCCCTGATTTTCCCGCTTTCCACAAGCTCCAGGAATTGTTCTCCCAGGGGTTCAGCCAGTTGAACGGACTGACGCCAATTTTCGATCCGTGTGGCAGGGTGATCTATGAAGGTTTTAAAATCACCCCTGTCCGGCACTTTCCCTCCCGGCATCCTGGCGATGAAGTCCTCAGAAGGATACACCATGAGGACGTTGTCCAGGATATGATCCGGTGGACGGCGGTAGGACAGCTTCTTATCCAGCCAGCCGGGAACGATACGTTCCTGGTGGTTGAAAAACAGGGTAATGTCATCGTCTTTTGGCGCGTAATGATGGGTCAGGTGATAGTCGAGCAGACCGCCGTCCCGATAGACGCCGGTGGGCGCTCCGTAAATATTCCTGACTCCCGCGATGACCACGGGAATGGCGCCGGACGCCATGACGGCATGCTTGAAATTGATCTCCGTTAACGGAATGAACCGGCCCCGGAAATCCGGTCTCAGGCAGAAGTGTGGAGGTTTGGGCCCGTTGTAAAATACCACCCGTTCTGCAAAGTGGTAGAGCTGGGATCGATTGACGGCATTTAAGAGAAAGCAAATCCCGAGACCGATCTGCTGTACCCATTTTGTTTCTGAAGACACGAGGTTTTTTGCCCGGGCGGTGATGACGGCAAGACGGTATTTCTTGTTGGTAAGAGCAAAGGGCAGTGCGTCATCTTCAAGATAGGTATTCATGATGTCCCGCATGGACTTAAGGATGGTCGCCGGTGTTTCCGTTCTTTTGTAGGAAGTCGTGATGTAGGCGTCCATGAGGGTGCGATAGCTCTTTTCGGGCTCCGGTTGTACCCATGCGGCAAATCGCCATGCGCCGGCCGATGCGCCAATCAGCGTGACAGGCCTTAAATGTCCGAGAAGACCGCTTTTCAGGAGGGTCAGGTCAAAACCCGTAGCAGCCAGCCATCTTGGGCCTGTTGCGGGGGCAAAGTAGGTCGTGACGCGGTCAAAATGAAAGCCGCCGTCCTGTATCACCTCACAGGCCAGCTTTCCAGCTTTTATGCGGATACTATCCATTGCTGACGACTATGACATGAAAAAACATCAAATGACCTTGACACTATATGAGACGTTGGGTAAAGTAAATTAAACAGCAATAATATGTTTTTATCAACTTGCGATTCATACCTAAACATGGCCCGTTTTGTCAATCTCTATTGTTGGCAGGGATAAAGAAACACGGCATTGATTGAGGAATAAATGATCATGGATGTCAGGTCTTACGTGATTGAAATCGCGGAAAACGCGAAAAGAGCCGCCGGTAAACTGGCGCGCCTTTCCACGGAAGTTAAGAACAGGGCGCTCCTCCATATTGCGGACGAACTGATCAGGCAGACTGATGCTCTGATCCGGGAAAATGAAAAGGATCTCGATCATGCGAGAGACAAGGGTCTCTCCGCATCGATGATGGACAGACTCACGTTGAAAGAAAGCACCGTCCTGGCTATGGCGACGGGCCTGCGGGAAGTGGCCGCACTCCCCGACCCGGTGGGAAAAATCACCTCCATGTGGCGGAGGCCCAACGGCTTGCTCGTCGGGAGAATGAGAATTCCCCTGGGCGTTATCGGTATCATCTATGAAGCCCGTCCCAATGTGACGGCCGATGCCGCCGCTCTTTGTTTGAAATCCGGAAACGCCGTGATATTAAGAGGTGGCTCCGAGGCAATACACTCAAATATTGCCATTGCCCGTATCCTCCAGAGTTCCCTGAGAGAGGAATCAGTCCCGGAAGAAGCCATCCAGGTCATCCAGACAATCGACAGGGAAGCGGTCCGAGAAATGCTGCAACTCGATGAACATATTGATCTGATTATTCCCCGCGGGGGCGAGGATCTGATCAGGGCCGTGGTGAACGAATCAAGGATCCCCGTGATCAAGCACTACAAAGGGGTCTGTCACATCTTTGTGGATGCGAGCGCCGATGTTGATATGGCCATAAAGTTATGCATGAATGCGAAAACCCAGCGCCCCGGGGTCTGTAATGCCATGGAGACCCTCCTTGTTCATCAGGATATCGCCGGCGGTTTCCTGCCCGTCATGGCAAGCCGTTTTCGGGAAGCCGGCGTCGTTCTGAAGGGCTGCGATAAAACAAGGGCTATTCTGCAGGATGTTGAGAAGGCGCAAGAGGACGACTGGTACCGGGAATACCTTGATCTCATTCTATCCGTTCGCATCGTAAGCGGCATGGATGAGGCCGTCGCCCACATCGAAAAGTACGGTTCCCTGCATACGGAATCCATCATCACCAGCAATTATGAGAATGCCCAGCGGTTTCTGAATGATGTGAACTCTTCCACTGTTCTCGTCAATGCCTCGACCCGCTTCAGCGACGGTTTTGAGCTGGGCCTCGGCGCGGAGATCGGCATCAGCACGACGAAGCTGCACGCCTACGGGCCCATGGGACTGGAAGAGCTGACAACGACCAAATTTATCATTTATGGAAATGGACAGGTGAGAACATGAAATGGGGATTACTGGGAGGCACGTTTGATCCGATACACACCGGTCACCTGAGGTGCGCCGAAGAAATACTGGAAATTTTCGATCTCAACAGGATCATCTTTATTCCCG
Source organism: Deltaproteobacteria bacterium (assembly GCA_026388495.1). Taxonomy (GTDB): domain Bacteria; phylum Desulfobacterota; class Syntrophia; order Syntrophales; family UBA2185; genus JAPLJQ01. The sequence continues at coordinate 8,198 of JAPLJQ010000256.1, forward strand.
CCTCAAAACCTCCGCATAAAATACAAGGCGATATCACATCCTTTCATCATCGGGAGCAGATGATCACCCTTGCCATTGAGGGGAACCCGGTGTTTTCTTTCTCCGATGTGGAAAAAAGGCGGGAGAACACCTCCTATTCGGTGGAAACCGTCGAATATATTCTTAAAAAATACATGGAAAACCTGGAGTTGTATTTTATCCTGGGCCAGGACGCCTTTCACGCCATCCAGACATGGAGGGAATGGGAGAAACTTCTTCTACTCTGCAATTTTGTTGTCATGACGAGACCGGGATATGAGAATAAAGGTTTAGAAGGGATTCTTCCTGCCTCTTTTGCCTCCAGATTTACCTATGATGATCACGTAAAGGGGTTCAGAGGGCCGACCGGTCATGTCATTTTTTTCAGAGAAGTCACCTTCCTGGACATATCATCCAGCGATATCAGACAGAGGGTAAAACAGGGAAAGTCCATTAAATTTCTCGTGCCGGAAACCGTCCGGCATTATATTGCCAAGAGTTCCCTGTACAAAAATGCATGATATAAGACATCATCGTCCAATTTTCTTCAGAAGAACCCTTCCGTTCATATTATGTGGCCTGACGCTTCTTCTGACGGTTACTTCTCTGGAGGCGGTTGAAACTTTCCCCAAACCCGTCGGCGCAGTCAATGATTTCGCCGGTGTGATTCCGGATCAGTACAAAGCCCGGATGGAAGATCTGGCCCGCGAGGTACTGGAGAAGACAGGGACGACTGTCGTTGTTGCAACTATAAAAAGCATTGGGGACAATACCGCGGAAGACTACGTCAACGGCCTGTACCAGGCCTGGGGAGTCGGTAAAAAAGGTGAAGACAAGGGCGTGCTGATTTTTATTGCCGTCGGCGAAAGAAAATTCAGAATCGAAACAGGATACGGCGTCGAAGGCATTCTGCCGGACGGTCTGGTCGGTGAAATCCGCGACAAATACGTGGTGCCGTATTTGAAGCAGGGTGACTACGGCAAGGGGCTTTTCAACGCCATGATGGCCGTATCCACAGTGATAGCGAAAGACGCCGGTTTGTCTCTCACAGGACGTCCATCCACTGACCAGCCGGTAAAAAATCAGACCAGGCGGGGCGGCAATATCATTCCCCTGATTATCCTTCTTTTGATCATGATTCCCCTTCTGGGCACCAGGCAGGGTAGAGAGATGCTCCCATGGCTGCTGCTTTTTTTCATCAGTGGCAGCGGCGGCGGAAGGGGAGGAGGATTTGGCAGCTTCGGAGGCGGCGGCTTCGGAGGCTTCGGAGGCGGGAGCAGCGGCGGCGGCGGTGCGGGCGGGGATTTTTAAAAATAGGTCCCCTTTCCCTGCAGGGAATTCCTGCATTGCGGGCGGGGAACATCATTACAGGTGAGAAAATGGCAAAAATACCCAGGAACCCGGAAGAGATCTTTCCGGCGATTACGGAGGATTTCAAGGGAATTTTCGGGAAAGACCTCCTTGCTCTGATCCTGTATGGAAGCGGCGCGGCAGGAGATTATATTCCCGGGAAATCGGATATCAATTTTCTTATCCTCCTCACCGGGGAGGGCATGGATCAGTTGGATAAAGCCTTTGAGACGGTCGCCCGGTGGAAAAAGAGGAAGGTGGCCACCCCGCTTTTTATGACGGAAGAAGACATGCTGTCCTCTCTTGATTCATACCCTATAGAATTTCTCAATATCAAGGCGAATCATGTCGTCGTCTATGGCGAGGATATTCTGAGCCGGATATCCTTCAAGGCTTATCCGCTACGGTTACAGTGCGAAAGAGAGCTGAAAGGGAAGATTTTTCACTTAAGAAGCGGCTTTCTTGAAACAGAGGGGCGGGCGAAACCGATTCGGGAACTGATAAAAATTTCACTGACAGCCTTTATCTCCCTGTTTAAAGCCCTCCTGTTTTTAAAAGGAATGGACATCCCCCGGGGCAGGAAAGAAATTATTCAGGCCGTCGCCGGGGAGTATTCCGTTGATCCGGCTATCTTCTTCACATGTACTGATATCAAGGAGGGCATCGACCGTATTGCCGCTTCTGACATGAAAGCCGTCTTTGAGGCCTACCTGAAGGAAATCACCAAACTGTCCGGGGTGGTTGATCGTTTGGATATTTAATAAATAATTCTCATATAGTTGGAGGTACAGCATGACCAGCGGAAAAAGAAATCTCATCATCGCCATTGTGGTGGCACTTGTGGTTGTATTTTCTCTGTATTCCTTCTTCAAGGGGACTTACAACACCTTTGTTTCTCTCGACGAGGCCGTAAAGGGCTCCTGGGCGCAGGTTGAAAACCAGCTTCAGCGGCGGTATGACCTGATCCCCAATCTTGTTGAAACCGTGAAGGGATATGCCAAACAGGAAAAAGATGTGCTTGTCGAGGTGACGAATGCGAGAGCGAAAGTGGGCGGCGCCGGCAATGTACCCGATAAGATTAAGGCAAATAACGAGTTGTCCGGCGCACTGAGCAGACTGCTTGTCGTGGTGGAAAGATACCCCGATCTCAAGTCCAATCAGAATTTCATCCGGCTTCAGGATGAACTGGCGGGAACGGAGAACCGGATTGCCGTTGAGAGAAAGCGTTATAATGATGCTGTCAAGACATTCAATGTGGCCATCAGGAGTTTCCCGGCGAATTTGCTGGCAGGGATGTTCGGCTTCCAGGTAGCGCCGTTCTTTGAAGCGCCTGCGGCAGCCAAGGCTGCTCCCCAGGTCAAGTTCTGAGTCTCTTTATTGGCGAACTCGTAAAAAGTCAAATTTTACCTCAATTTGTCATTCCTGTGAAAACGGGAGTCCAGTATTTTTATACACTTACGTATGGTCTGGATTCCCGTCTACGCGGGAATGACGACTTTTGACGAGAACGTCATCATTTTTGCGTTTGACTTATCCGCTAAATTTAGCTTTATTGTTCAAAGTTTACTCAACCAAAGGAGGCGATTGATGAAAGATTCCCTGAAACCCGGACTGATCGTTGATTTAAAGTATAAAGTTCCAGAGAGCAAGACCGTTCCCTATCTTTTTCCGGATATCCCTGAAGGACAGGTCATGCCGAAGGTTTTCGCTACGGGATTTCTCGTGGGACTGTTTGAGTTTTCCTGTATCAAGGCCCTCAATCCCCATCTTGACTGGCCTAAAGAGCAGACGGTGGGAATCGGTATGAATCTGACCCATACGGCGGCGACGCCGGAGGGTATGACCATCTCCGTCAAGGGGAAACTTGAGAAAATGGAAGGACGCAAACTGACCTTCTCCCTGGAAGCTTACGACGATGTCGAAAAGATATCCGAGGCGACCCATGACAGATTTGTCATCAACGCGGAAAAATTCAATGCCGCCATAGACAGTAAAAAGGCAAAAGTTAAATCGTAAAATCCTTTTTAAGGCGTGTGGATACGGGATCTGATCCGATTGTTTTTAAACAGGATCGGTTTTGAAAACGGCCGTGATTTATCATAAAAAAAGGGGCTGACCTTAATCGGTCTGCCCCTTTTTTTATTTTCTGGTGCCGGAGCCCGGGTTCGAACCGGGATGCCCTTGCGGGCGGGGGATTTTGAGTCCCCTGCGTCTACCAGTTTCACCACTCCGGCGAGGCTTTCTGATTATATAAGGGGCGGTGAAATGTCAAGAAAAATGTATTGACAAGCCCTGAAACGGTATGCTAAATCTGCACGCTCATTGATATGTTTGGGTACGGGGCTGTAGCTCAGCTGGGAGAGCGCTTGAATGGCATTCAAGAGGCCATGAGTTCGATCCTCATCAGCTCCACCAAATATCATAAATGAACTACCCCGCAGCAAGCTACGGGGGATATGACCCAGAGAGATTTAAGGGTTGGCTGAAACCGGCTAACCCTTTTTTAATATAAAAATAATCAAAAAATTGAATTTCATGATTTCAGGAGGTCTGACGTATGTCTGAATCTAAACCGGACAAATGGATGTCCTGGGTGGCCCTTGCCACGGCGATCATTGCTGTTTTCGCAGCAGTGACGACCCTTTACATGGGGAAATACTCATCCCGGGCGATTTTAAACCAGGGACAGGAAACGAGTCAGTGGGCCTACTATCAGGCAAAGAGCATCAAATCCTACATATATGAAATACAGAAGCAAAAGTTAGAGCTGGAAATGATGTCCCTGAAAACCGGTCAATCTGGCCCTCTTGCGGACAAGTATCTTAAAATCATGAGCGATTATGATAAGCAAATCAAGCGCTATGACAAGGAAAAGGAGGAGATCAAGGCAAAGGCCGATGATCTGGCAAAATCGAAGGAAGATGCCCAGGCGCGGGCGGGCAATTTCGGATATGCCCTCATTTTTCTGCAGATATCCATCATGTTGTCTTCCATTTCCGCCTTAACGAAGAAAAAGCCCCTTTTTTACACCAGCCTGGCATCCGTTTCCGGAGGGATATTTTTCTTTTTGGATGCATTTTTTCTGTTTCATTGATTTGGAGAGCTTATGAAAGAGTTCGATGTGGAAGATCTGGCGGCCTTCATATGAAGCGTCACCATGCCGGGAAGGATCTCAGCACGGAACTCCCGGCACTGTATTGTCCCGGATAGTCATGTGATGTTATGATTCAAGGATGGGGCGATCTTTTCGTCAGATTCCCAGGAAGGCCTCCTTCACCTGCTCATTTTCCAGAAGCTCGCACCCTGTCCCCTGGAGCACGATACGGCCGTTTTCCAGGACATAGGCGCGATTGCACATCCCCAGAGTCTGTCTAACATTCTGTTCCACTAAAAGGATCGTAACCCCCGCTTCATTGATGTGCTTTACTATATTGAATACATCCTGGACAAGGAGCGGCGCCAGACCGAGAGAGGGTTCGTCAAGCATCATCAGTTTGGGTAAGGACATCAGTCCCCTTCCCACGGCCAGCATCTGCTGTTCCCCGCCGGAAAGGGTCCCCCCCGTTTGTTTTTTTCTTTCCTTGAGCCTTGGAAACAAAGAATAGACGTAATCCATTGTTTCGGAACGTTTCCGCTTTGCTTCGCCGTAGAGGGATCCCATGATCAGATTTTCCTCTACGGTCATTTCGGGAAAGAGGCGCCTTGCTTCTGGAACATGAACAATGCCGTGTTCAATGATTTTATTTGCCGGCAGGTGATCAATGCGCCTTCCGTCGAATTCAATCGATCCTTTTTTTGGGGTGAGCAGGGCGGATATGGTTCTCAAGATGGTGGATTTCCCTGCCCCGTTTGCGCCTACCAGGACGACAATTTCCTTTTCCTTGACCTCGAAAGAAACATCCCATAGAACTTGAAGGTCACCATAGAAAACGTTTATTTCACTTACATTGAGCATATGCTTCCCCCAGATAGGCCTCGATCACTGCCGGGTTATTGGCTACCTCATGTGGCGTGCCTTCAGCAATCGTCTGGCCGAAATTGATTGCGTGGATGCGGTCCGATATGGTCATAATCACTTTCATGATATGCTCAACAATGAGGATGGTTGTGCCATTTTCCCTGATCTTTTGAATCAGCTCTATGGCTTCATCCAGCTCTGAAGGCGTTAATCCGGCAGCGGTTTCATCAAGAAGGAGGAGCTCCGGTTTGGTTGCCAGGGCCCGTGCAATCTCGAGCCGTTTCCGTCCCCCGATGGGGAGGCTTTTTGCCAGCCTATCTTTGTACTCCACGAGTCCGCTGAATTCCAGGATTCTGTGAGCCTCTTCTTGGGCCCCTTTTATGGTAGCGGCTCTGCAGAAGGCGGACGCCGTGACATTGTCAAGAACCGTCATTCTCGCCAGGGGCTTAACAACCTGAAATGTCCGGCCGATGCCCATATGACAGATTTTGTGGGTTTTTAATCCCTTTATGCTTTCTCCTTTGAAAAGAACATCGCCGGATGTAATGGTGTAGTAATGGTTGATGCAATTGAATATGGTCGTTTTCCCTGAACCGTTGGGACCGATAAGGCCCATGATCTCTCCTTTATTGACATGAAAGGTGACATCGTTGACCGCTTTGAGCCCTCCAAAGACCATTGTGAGATTTTTTACTTCCAGGAGTGCCATATGATTCTCTCCCTATGCATATCTTTCAGCTCGACGCCTTGATTCTAAACATATTTCGCTTTATTTTCGACCAGTCACCCACAATGCCGTTGGGCAGAAACAGGATTACAAATATAACCAGGAGTCCGAATACCAGTATGTGCGCTTCGCTCGTCCACGCCGGCGCGAGGCCAAAAAAGGCGCTTCTGAACGTTTCCTGAAGGCCGATCATGATGAATGCTCCGACAGCGGGTCCCATGATGGTTGCCACACCGCCTACGATACCGACCAGAATCGCCATAATGGATATGTAGTGCAGGGAAAATACGACGTGAGGATCGATGAATGCCATGTAGTTCATGTAGAAAGCCCCTGCCATGCCCGTAAAGAAGGAGCTTATCAGGAGAGACACGTTTTTATAAAGGGTTGTATTGATTCCCATAGATTCCGCGGCATCCTGATCCTCCCGGATGGAAACAAAATAATAGCCCCATTTCGATTTCATCACCACGTGTATGACAAAAATACAGAGGGAAGCCAGGGTCAGGGCAATGTAATAATAGGGAAGTTTGCTTGTAAATGTCTGGATGATCAGAATACCCACCATCCCTTCCGTCAGACTTTCCCAGTTGGTGGCAATGAGCCTGAAGATTTCGCTTCCGGCAAGGGTGGCGAGGGCGAAATAGGGACCTCTCAATCTGAAGCAGACCCATCCTACGAAAAGGCCGATGAGCATGGCGGTGACACCCCCGAACATCATGCCCCACCAGGCGGACATTTCCAGCTTTGTCACGATGATTCCAGCGGTGTAAGCCCCTACTCCGAAGAACATGGCATGACCGAAGGATACCTGCCCTGTGTAGCCTGCCAGAAGATTCCATGCGGATCCGACAACAACCCACATAAGCGCAATAATGACCAGGTGCAGGTAGTAGTCGGACGTGACGAGAAATGGAAATGCGACAGCCAGGATTCCAATAAAGATTAATGTCAGATGTTTTTGCCCCATAATTCCCTCTACACTTTAGTCAGGCGCTTCAGACCGCCTGGTAAAAACACAAGGACAAGCACGAATATGACAAAACCGACCATTTCCTTGTAGCCCATGCCGATATACGTAGCGCCCAACGATTCCGCGATACCCAGAACCAGTCCGCCGACTATGGCGCCCACCGTGCTTCCCAGACCTCCGAGGATCGTGATGACGAATGCTTTCAGAGTAAAGGGCCCGCCGATATCGGGGAACAGATAGAAGATCGGTATCAGCAGACTTCCCGCTGCCGCCACCAGCGCCGAACCAAGGCCGAACGTGATGATGGTGATCCTGCCGCTGTTGACACCCATCAGGGTTGCTGCGTCTTTGTCCTGGGCCGTGGCGCGGATGGAGCGTCCCGTATCCGTTTTCAGGAGGAACCAGAAGAGGATCACCGTAAAGACGACGGCAAAAAGGAAAGCGAAGCACATGGGTTGGTTGAAGGAAATGTCACCGATGAATAAGGCCTTGGAACTGTAAGATGTTTCCACAGTCTTGTAATCGGATGTAAAGATGAACCGGGCTATTTCCGTCAGGACCATTCCAATTCCTACAGTCATCAGGACCTGATTTTCAGGAAGGATGGATTCGACTTTGATTAACGGATTCAAAAATAACTTCTGCAAAATGACTCCGAGGAGGAACAATGCCGGCATGCTGACCAAAAGGGATACGTATGGATCTATTCCCCAGACGCTTGACAGCACAAAGGTGATGTACATGGCCACCATCATCAACTGTCCGTGGGCAAGGTTGATGATACCCATGACGCCCATGATGAGGGTCATCCCGAGTCCGATCAAACTGTAGATTCCACCGATAAGAATTCCTGCGACAATGGTCTGGATCAAGACGTCCATCTGACGTTCCTTTCAAGGGAGCCCTTATAGTAATTTCGAAAAATGATACTTTTGTCCTGCGTAAGTGAACCGCCGCCGTCAGTCTCTGCCGGCGGCAGTTCACTTATGAGATTCTAAAGCTAATATTTCCAGGTCTTCAGCCAATCAACGGGGTAGACAAATTTTTTGGTGGCGATGTTTGCAGGCCAGACCAGTTCGAGCTTTCCGTTGATCCACTGGACGACATAGGTAGGCAGTTTATTCTGGTTTTTGAACTTTGCGTAAGATATAAATTTAACCGGACCGAAAACGGTCATCGCATAGGTTTCCGACAATGCCTGTTTAATATCGGCAGGTTTAAATGATTTCGCCCTGATCAGTGCGTCGGCTATAATTTGCCCGGCCGCATAGGCCTCAGCACCGTGATATTCTGTTTCGCTCTTATATGTTTTTACGTATTTCTTAAAGTAGTCCATGGCGCCCGGATATTTAAGATTCTGATACCATAAAGTGGCGGAGATGACTTTTTCGGAAGCGACTTGCGCATTTTTCCGGAACTCCGGCATGGTGAAGCCTGCCGCCCCACCGATAAAAATCTTCGGCGTTATTTTAAGCTCTTTTGCCTGCTTCATGAGCAGAGAGGCGTCCATGATGTAGGATACCATATAAACGACGTCGGGATTGAGCTGCTTCACCCGGACCAAAACCGGTTTGAAATCGATGCCGCCCGCCTCATAGCCCTGCTTTAACAGAACCTTGTATCCCAATTGCTTGCAGGTAGCCTCGAAGGATTTTGCGCCCGATGTCCCGAACAGTGAGTTCTCGTGGAGAATGACCACGGTTTGCGGTTTTACAATATCGGTGAGGAGGGATTCAATCGCCCCCGCGTATTCGCTGACGGGGGGGTTTAACCGGAAGATATAGTCCCAGCCGGAAGTCGTAATGTTATCCGCCGAACCGGTATTGACAAGGAATGGAATGCGGTTTTGCTGAGCGACTCCCGCAACTGCATAGGTGACGGAACTGGAATATCCACCACCGAGCATGACAACCTTATCCTTGGTGATCAACTTTTCCACCACGGAGCGCCCAACATCCGGGCGCCCTGTATCATCTTCGATAATCAGTTCAATTTTTTCCCCTTTAACTCCACCTCTTTTATTGATCTCTGCAATTGCCATCTCAAAGGATCTCTTCTCGATTTCGCCGAATTTTGCCTCGGCGCCGGTCAGAGGGAGGACAATTCCCACCTTCACTGCAGCCGCCGGGGACGCTCCGGTGAGCAAAAGACCCATGGTAAATAAGACACAAAACAATATCCGTGCAAACCTCTTCATCGCTCCAACCTCCTTTTTGTTTAGAGAAACTCTAAAAGCATTGCTCTGAGTGAGTTTAAAGAAATGACGTTTTAATGTCAAGGCAGAAATTCCCCAAAAAGTCTTATCGACTGTAGCTCGAACCGAAGCGGGTCACGAGGACGCTCCCCAAACCGAGGACAATGGCGAAAACCTTCAGCATCCAGCCTACATACGGGATCCATCCGATAAGCCACAGGATAATCAGCCCCCAGATTGTTTCCCTCACTATGCTGTGATCGTGTCTCTTTAACACGGTAAACAGTTTTTCTCCGACGAGCTGCGATACGGCAACGAATCCAAACAGAACGGCGAAGAGAACAACCGTCATTTCCAGGGGGATGAGCACAATGCCTATGACTGAAACAGCCAGCAACACGGCCAGGGGGACGACCAATATCAATCCCACAATTCCCCACAGCGTCACTTTCAACGGCATCTCCCGGATGGCTGTTGAGATAACACGGATGGGTTGGGGAATGAAGTAAACGATGAGCAGGGTCAGCATGAGCACGCCGATAAAAATGGACACTGAGACAATGGCAAAAATCCACGACCATCCCTCCCATTCATCGCTTAAGGCTTTTGTTATGGCCGCGGAGATATCTTCCGAGTTGATCTCTGTCAGATTACCATGAACTTCTGCACCCCTCCCCTGGACAATAACCCCTCCGAGGGATATTACATTTCCGCCGATAACAGCCGATTGTGTCAGAACTACGGAGCCGCCGACGGCGACCACATGGTTTTCAACAAAGCCGTCTATGGTAATCTGCCCCCCGACGGTCAGGACGTTACGGACCTTTGTGCCTTCCTCGATCGTTATGTCGCTGCCTATCTTTACGACATTTGCGCTTTCCGCCCGGACGGTTAAGGCAAAACCGAGGAACAATCCTGCAATCAGGAAGAAGATCAGGTTTTTTACGATTCGTCTGTCCATCATTGATCGTTACACCTGTGAAGATCGAAAATGGTGTCTGAAATATTCAATCACAACCGGCAACATGGAAATAATGATAATTGCAAAAACGACGATGGTGAAGTTATTTTTCACGACAGGCAGGTTTCCGAAATAATACCCCCCGAGAACAAAAATGGCAACCCAGGATATACTGCCTAAAACATTGTACAGGAAAAAGCGTGAATAGGTCATTTTCCCGATACCGGCTACAAAAGGGGCAAAGGTACGGATGATCGGGAGGAATCTTGCGATGACGATCGTTTTGCCTCCGTGTTTTTCGTAAAATTGATGGGTCCGGTCCAGGTATGCTTTATTCAAAAAACGGACATTTTCCTTTTGAAAAATTTTTGGGCCAACGAAATATCCGATGGCATAGTTCACAATGTTCCCGGAGACAGCGGCAATCGAAAGCAAAATCAACAGCCATTCGATTTCAAGAGCGCCAAGGGCGGCAAAGGTGCCCAGTCCGAACAGAAGGGAGTCTCCCGGAAGGATCGGCGTAACCACCAGACCGGTTTCGCAGAAGATGATCATAAAGATAATAAAATATGTCCACCCGCCGAAGTTTTGAATCATCTCGGCAAGATGTATGTCAAGGTGGATAAAAAAATCAATAAAGCTGATGATGAATTCCATTTTTTAGTACTATAGGAAAGGGACGGTTGTGTCAATACCAAAGAAGAATAATGACATGCGATGTTTTCACCTTTTCCCGGCGGTCTTTTTGATTGCCATTTTGAAGGGTTGTCTCTATAATCAAATCATGCACGAACTGTCTGTTACCGAAAGCATTCTTAGCATCGTCATAAAACATGCGGAAAAAAATCATGTTGAGAAAGTCGTGACCATCCATCTTAAAATCGGCGAACTTACGGACCTGGTAGATGAATATATCCAGCATTATTTTGACTATCTCAGCATGGGTACGATTGCGGAGGGGGCGGTGCTGAATATGGAAAGATCTCCCGTCGTCTTTCAATGCACCGACTGCAAAACGACGTTTCAAGTGTCTTTGAAGGGTTCGGGGAAAATCGTTTGCAGTCAATGCGGCGGCGCAAAGGTGGCCATCGTTTCCGGCCGCGAGTTTCATATAAAACATATAGAGGTGATATAATGGCGGATATACGCCTGATCGAAATCAAGGAAGACATCCTGTCCGACAACAAAAACCTTGCAGACGAGATCAGGGCTATGCTCCAAAGGCATCACGTTTTCTTATTGAATCTGATGGCATCGCCGGGAGGCGGCAAGACAAGCCTTATCGTGCAGACGATCCGCGAATTAAAGGATGTTTTCAGAATCGGGGTCATAGAGGGCGATATCGATTCTGTGGTTGATGCGGAAATTGTCAGCAGGGAAGGCGTCCCCGCCGTGCAGTTGAAAACGGGCGGTTTCTGTCATCTTGACGCCTCCATGATCGATATGGCCTTGAAAGAGATGGAGCTGTCGAACCTGGATCTCATCATGATTGAAAATATCGGAAACCTCGTATGTCCCGCGGAGTTCGATACGGGGGCCATGAAAAATGTCATGATCCTGAGCGTTCCCGAAGGCGATGACAAACCCCTGAAATACCCCCTGATGTTCAGCATCTGTGATGTGCTGCTGGTTAATAAAATCGATTACCTGAGTGTGGCCGATTTCGATATGAATGTCCTGAAGGAAAGGGTCTTCAATCTGAATCCGAAAATAAAAATATTTGAGGTATCCTGTAAAACGGGTGAGGGAATTCATGCGTGGGTCCGGTGGCTTTCAGACGAAATGAACGCCTGCGTAAAAAATATTCTTATCAATAATGAACCTCTGTAAGGGTTGCAAAACTTGGATTGAAGGAGGGATTCACCGATGGACGCTTATGAAAAACTGCGGGAGATTCTTGATGCCCATCCCACGGGCGCTCCGAAATCGAAGGCACTGAATGAGATTCTTCGGATTCTTTTTACCCCTGAGGAGGCGGCCATTGCGCTGCATATGAACTTCTCCCCCAGACCCGTTGAAGCAATTGCCTCTGCATGCGGCATGCCGGTCCGCGACGCAGAAAAAACGCTTGAGGCCATGGCGGACAAGGTCGTCGTCTTTTCAAGGGAGAAAGAAGGGAAACGGTCCTACGGTCTGCTGCCCACGATACCGGGATTGTTCGAATATCCGCTCATGCGGGGCGGCGGCACTCCAGACCTCGACAGACTGGGGAAGCTATGGGTCAAATATCATGATGAAAGCCTGGCGTCTTCCTTCGCGGGAAAGCCGACGCCGCTCGCCAGAGTTGTGCCTGTCGAACAATCCGTAGAAGCCGCTATGACGATTTATCCCTATGAACAGGTATCGGAACTGATCGGAAAAGCCGATTACGTTGCCCTCGCCCATTGTGCCTGCAGGGTAAGTGCGGGCGCCTGTGATGCGCCGAAGGAAGTCTGCCTGTTTTTCGATGCTCCGGGGCGCTTTCTGGTGCAGCGTGGATATGCCCGGGAGATAAGCCGGGAGGAAGCCCGCTGTGTCCTCGACCTTTCAGAAGAAGCGGGCCTTGTTCATACGAGCAACAACAGTGCGGATAAGGCGGGGTTCATCTGTAACTGCTGTACATGCTGCTGTACCATTCTCACATGCTGGACCCGCCTTAAACTCCCCCATGCCTTTTCAACCAGCGGATTTTATGCCAGGGTGGATGCTGACGCCTGCACAGGGTGCCGGGTTTGCGCCGATGAACGCTGTCCGGTGGAAGCGATAGAAATAGCGGGCGACGTGGCTGAAATCGACAGAGATAAATGCATCGGCTGCGGGTTGTGTGCAACGGCCTGTCCGGCAAACGCTATGACGCTCATAAAAAGGATCATGGAACCAGCTGTACCGGCGACGGTTCAGGAACTGGGGATGAAGGTACTGGCGGAGAAGGGCAAACTGGATCGCTTTCTGGAGGTCATGAAGCGTTGATTGATTTTCCCGATGCTCACTTTTCAATAATGTCCTGAAAGGATATTGTTCAGTATGTCTATCGAAAAAAGCATTTCCGGTTTCACGCTCTTGCTGCTTCACAATATCGATCCGGCATGGGAGCCTGATGAAGCCGAGCAGGCCATTCGGGAAGTCGCCGCCTTTGAATCCGCCGTCCGGGATACGGGGCAGCCGCTGACGACGATAACGGTCCGCAGCGACGATCTCGCCTCGTACCTTAAAGGGTATGATCCCGACCGGCATATCGTGTTCAACTGGTGCGAAGAGATTCCCGGCATCTCACACAGCGAGGCGCTGGCCCCCCGGACGCTGGAAGCCTTGAAGTTCACCTATACGGGTTCGACGCCCGATGTGTTGACATACTGCTGGGACAAGGTGAAAGTCAAACAGTTGATGAATCTGTGGGGGATACCGACGCCCCGCTGGCGGGTCTATGATTCCGCGAAGACGGATGACTGGGATTGCTTCCCCGCCATCGTAAAACCCGCAAAAGAGCATTGCAGCTTTGGCGTTACGACGGAGGCCGTTGTGAGGTCGCCGGAGGAATTGCGGACGCGGATTGCCTGCATCATTGATACGTTCCATCAGCCCGCTCTGGTCGAAGATTTCATCGACGGGAGAGAATTTCATGTAACCCTGTGGGGGAATGGAGCCGTTGAAATGCTGCCGCCTGCTGAAATGGATTTCGGCGCTTTCGATGACGTCCGGGACCGCCTCTGCACCTATGAATCCAAGTTTCGACCCGGGTCGCGCCATTACGAGAAAATCGCTCTGAAACTGCCCGCCCCTCTGAGCGAAATCGAATACAAGCGGCTGCAATCTGCGAGTGTGCTGACATATCGTGCTTTCGGCTGCCGCGACTATGCCCGGCTGGATATCCGCTTGAGAGACGGCATCTTTTACGTTTTTGACGTTAATCCCAATTCCGATGTCAGCTCCGAAGCAAGTATGGCCTGTGCGGCTGAAGCCGCCGGCTATACCTATGGAGAGATGATCGGTCACGTCATAGATCTCGCCGCACAGCGCCATCCGATATTCAGAGCGAATATCGCCTGAAGCAATGAACTTATCAATGCCCTGACTGAAGTGCTTGCGAACCCACTTTCATCATTTATCAGGGATTCTGGCGGAGTATCTCCTGGATTTTTGTCTGAACGGTATTACCTGCAAATATATCTTCGATGGCATAGGACAGGGCGCCGTTGATTTGCTGTTCCAGAATTTCTTCTGAAAAGCGCACATGTTCAAGGGATGTGGCGCCTGCGGCCGAAATGGTGTAAAATATTTTCCCCTTTTGAACATCCGCGAAGAAGAGGGATAGTTTCACGTCCGCACGGTATTTTTTTATCGGTATCTTATCGTTGCAGACAATTTCCAGTGTATCGATCTTCCCGCCTATCAATATTCTGCCCCATTCTTTTTTAATGGCATTCTCCTGAAGATTCCACGCCGGCATCTCCTCCGTTAGAGCATACCCGGCTCTGAGCATATAATCCCTAAGACTTGCGGTGAGCGCTTTCGCCGGTTTTAAATTTCTCGGAATAATCGGAATCTGATTGCCGCTGGACGTAACCACCCTTCCTACGGACAAATCGTCTCCTGCCGGTCTCGCATCATTGAGGACGGCTATGGTAATGGGATATTTCCTTTCCATAACGGTTGGCTTCTGGTCGGTTCTTGAGGGTTCATACTTAATGTTGACACTGTATAGAGAAGGAGCGCAAGATACCAGCAACAGGAACGCATTCAAGAGGATAACCCCCTTTATCATTGTGACTGATTGTCGATGCGGGATATTTTTTCGTTTGCTTTCTCTCAAGTCGTTCATCATCATTGCATTTCCTTTCAGGAGTTACTTCCTGCTTCTACCATTTGATAACGGTGGCTGTCTATCAAAATTACCTGGGGTTCTCCTTAGAAGAGGAAGCTTGACGCATCATTTCAAATGTCCCGTTTCCCCTGGCGATCGTGCCCTAAAAGTCTGATCTGGCGGCAGGAGCCCCCTCAACGGATTGGATCAAGGGATCTGAGAGAACGAATACGTTCCGGGAAATCCGTGAAGACCCCGTCAACCCCCATTGCCGCCATCTTTGCAATGTCACGGGGATCATTGACGGTATAGACAAACACCCTCAGTCCGCGCCGATGGGCGCGCTCCACGAATCCTGCATTCACGAGGTCCATGCGGGGATGCACGGAATAAACGGCATGACGCGTTGCGAACGGGGAATAACGGCGATGCATCCCGCCGACAATCACACCGGCCCGGAGATGAGGGGCAAGCTCCTTCACCTTTGCCAGTTCCCGCTGATTGAAGGAAGATACGATAAACTGATCCCCATGCCAGCCCCGATCCTTTATATATTGATCGATGAGAGAAATGGTCAGAGCCGCCGTATCCGGGCCTTTCAGCTCCACATTGACGCCGATTCTACAGTCCGCAAGGTCAAACAGTTCCCGAAGCGTCGGAATTTTCTGCCCTTTGCCCGCATCGAGGGAGCGGAGATATCCCAGCGATTTCTCCATCACATACCCGGAGCCGTTCGTCGTCCGTTCGAGCCGCTCGTCGTGGATGACGATCAGTTCCCCTTCCACGGCGTACACGTCCACTTCGACCCAGTCCGCTCCCAGAACGATGGCCTTTTCCACCGCCGGTAACGTGTTTTCCGGTTCATGGCCCGATGCGCCGCGATGGGCAAAACAGAGAATCTTTTTCATGTGCCGACTTTTTTGGAAGATTTATGTATCTTTATGCATGCCGGATTTGCTCGCCGCTATATCTGAACAATAGCAGAGGTTTAAGGGGCATGCAAGATTGAAATCGGAAAGTGAAATTATTAACAGATTGTGATCCATATTACATTGACATACAAAACCGTTTTTCTTATATTCTTTC
The DNA here is from genome assembly GCA_026388495.1 of Deltaproteobacteria bacterium. Classification (GTDB taxonomy): domain Bacteria; phylum Desulfobacterota; class Syntrophia; order Syntrophales; family UBA2185; genus JAPLJQ01. Next base: position 24,245 of record JAPLJQ010000256.1, read on the forward strand.
CAGTAAAAAGGACGTTCTCATCAAACAGACAAAATTCGGAGTAACTTATTCATAAGAAGGAGGGTCGAGTTATGGTTAGTGAAGGTATAGCAGCGGGCACAAAAATTCGTAGCAGGGTTAATCGAACGATAGACAAAGGGGATTTTTCTCTCTTGCACAGTTTCTGCTGGTTCATTTTGCCTGTTCATTGCGACGCAGAGTATGCCAAGCAAACTTGGTTTGGCGAACGTTCTCTGGCGGCTCCTATCATATTTGTCATCGCCGACGGTCTTGTCCACCGCGGCGACGCACTCACCGAACTTTTAGAAGAACATGGGTTCTCTATCGCCGCTTACATCGGTATAGAGAATGTCAAATTCACCAAACCAGTCCTTTTCGGTGATACACTCAGAGCAGAGGCGGAAGTGACCGCGTTTCGCCCCACAAAAAATCCACTGCGAAGTTTACTATCATACACAAACAAGACATATAACCAGCGTAATGAGTTGGTAGTGGAATATACCAGCAGTATGCTCGTTCAAAAACAGAGCCAATGATTGGTTCGTGTACATTGTTTCAAGATTAGAGACCTTTGAAAAATGCCCCCACTTTGTCATTCCCACGAAAGTGGGAATCCAGAATGCCCTGAAAACACTGGATTCCCGTTTGCACGGGAATGACAACTTAGACCATTTACGGCGAAATTCAAAGATCTCGATTACATCAAATGAAGCGGTTGTTAAATAAAAGCGAAGGAGCTTTTTTGTGTCATTAGTCGGAAAAAATATCGATGCCCATTGTACGAAATGCAAACGCCTGCTGGCCCACATTGTCATGTATGAAGTTGACGGCGCCGTCAGCAGGGTTAAATGTAAAACCTGCGGTTCGGAACACAGATACAAAAGAGAGAAGCCACAGATAAAAAGGAGCGATCCAGCGCCGCGTTCCAGGCAGGAAATGCGGGGAAAAACGGCGTCTGCGAGCCGAAAAGCGGTCAATGACGTCCCTGTCCGCTGGGAACTCAGGCAGAGCGAAATGAATACGGAAATTCCCGTAAAAACCTACAGCATTCAGGACATATTCAAGTTAAAAGATGTCATCCGGCATCCCGTATTCGGCCTGGGTTTTGTAGAACGGGTCATTTCAGAGACACGGATGGATGTGTTGTTCAAAGATGCTGTGAAACTAATGGCTATGAATACCCGGCCGTGATGGCTATGGAATAATTGAAGACCGGGACAAGGGAATGGATTCGGGTGTCTTTATTTTTCCAGCCATGTGGCCATGCGGCCCTTCTCTTCCGCTTCCCACGCCGGTGAAAGGCGGATCTGCAAAAACAGATTGAAGAGACGCTCCATCGTCTTTATCGCCTGTTCCAGCAGATATATCCGCTCCAGCGTTTTGCCTTCTTTGTCCTTCTCATCCTCTTCCATCTCCATCGCTTCCGGCAGCTTCATCGACTGAAACTGGAACCGGTCCGCCTTGAATGTGAATTCCCAGTTTGCTGCATCACGGCACAGTTTAATGCGCCCTTCCTTGATCATCTTACCCTGCCGCAACGCCTCTTTTCCCTCTTTCAGGTCGGAACGAATCCCCTGGCAGACCACCTGCTCAGAGTAATCGCCGTCCCCGGAGGCGAGAACGATTCTCCTGACAAAGTGTATATCCACCTCTTCCCCGGGCGAGACGGTAATCATCCCGTCTCTTTCCTCGCTCTTAAACCAGAGCCACGTGAGAAATTCCCTGCCCCAGGGCAACCCCTCCGGAGAAGAAAGGTGCGCTGCAAATTCGGGGCTTAGATATTGCGGGTCCCAGGGTAAAAAAGGGTGGAAGGAGAAATTGAAAGCTTCATGGAAGAGAGCGTGAAAATCATCAGTCACCTTATCAGAAAGACTGGAAATAAGAAGGCTTTTCTCCATGGGGTGCCAGCACACCTCAAAAAAGGAGGGGATAGGCTGCACTTTTTTCAACAGATCGCCCCGTACCGCTTCTTTGATCTCCTCCCGCTGCTTTCTGTGAATCTTTGCGATATCCCGTTTCGCGATATATTCTTTCTCCACCTGGAGGCATTTTATCCTGAGCAGTGCCGGAGGCACCACCTTTTTGTCAATACGCAGCGAGAAGATGAGATAATTTCCGAAATTGTATTTCCCACCGGCAAAGTCCGTATCGAGGGGATCTTCTACATCCGTCCATCCGGCTGCTTTTTCCGCCGCCGCACCGATGAAATCGGGAAAAGCGTATCTTTTGACCTGCTCATCGAAAATATTGTTGAAATCCGCCGGAATCTCTCCGGTTACCCTATACTGTGAAAAAGTCATCGATCCTTTTAAAAAGCCCATGAGATATTCCTGTCTTTCAGAAGTGGGCCTTTATAAATGATCCGGATAGGAAAGTCAATCACCCCGAACAGGAAAAATCATGTGTTAGTCCCGGCATTCACAAATGGAGAGCTTAAATGCCCGGAATGTTATTATTGATGGACTCGTAAAAAGTCCCCCAACCTGTCATTCCCGCGGAGGCGGGAATCCAGACCATACGTAAGCGTGTGAAAATACTGGATTCCCGTTTTCACGGGAATGACAAATTGAGGCAAAATTCGACTTTTTACGGGTTCGTCATTATTGATGTTAAAATCGATTTTTCAGAGGTTTTAAATGAACGCAGACAGACCGGAGAAGACGGCAAGATCATCCTGCCATTCATATTCAAGGATGTTGATTCCCAGTTTTTTCAGTTTTTCTGAGAGGGGCTGGTCCGTACCCCGGGGAAGAACAAGTATCAGGCGGGTGGTTCCCGGCAGGTCAACGCCGGAGAGCAATAACTTCGACATTCCTGCATGAACAACGGCGGTTGAGGCTTCCGTCATCACCTGAAAAACCGTGGTGATCCGCCTGTCTGCATCTACGACGAACAGGTCGATGGTCATATCATTCCCGACGGTGAATCCCTTCCGTTTCAGGGCTGAATGTAAATCCGAGACGATCAGTCCGTGATCGCAGCTTAACGCCGGATTACACTCGAACCGGTCACATCCGTAATCAACGAGTTCCTCCCTGAATCGCGGTTCATCAAAGGTAATTTCCATCTGGGGGGAGCGACGAGACATCACATCTTTCATTTGATTCACTTTGCGGACAAATTGCGTCACCTGCCTCACAAAACGTGGGGAATTTAACGCCCCGACGAGGGCCACCGTCGTTTCAGCATCCCCGTCTTCCATCACGGACCATGCCCCGCGGTAGTGTTTTTCAAACAGCGATTTCCCCACACCTTTTTTACCGCCGCCGATCTTGCCGCGATGGACGACAAATATCCGACCATGGCGATCCTTCGCCAGGGCCCCACCCATCCGTCTGTCTATGCCGCGCAGGGGGAAATTGATCTCACAGGTGATGGACACCGGCGACGCCCCGGTCGGCTTTCCCACTCCGAAGGCATGACCGCACCGGTTCCCGGATATCTTTTCGTGATACATCCATATCCCGAGACGGCTCGACCAGAAGACTTTCGCACTGAATGCTCCCCCGGGGTGTCCCAGATTGACATGGAGTTTATCATCAACAAAAGGTTTGAAGCTTTTAACGAACTGCCGCCGGTACTTTTTAATGGCAGACTCGTCCTCAAGGACTTTCAACATCACCTTTTCCTCTGAGACCAGGATGCAATGAAGGTTGTTACTGATGGGTTGTTAATATTTACAGGAATTGGCTCACTTAATCAAGGCGTTTTCAGAAACATACGGCTCTTGGGGGAGAGGGTCCCCATGGATATTTTTTATCCAACTGGATACCATAACCGGATACTTATTATCCACTTTTTGTTGTAAAAAAGAAATTGGACATCACCAGATATCCATACACATTTTAAATAACGTTATTATATTAATAAGATACGCATCGCTTCTGGCAAACGGCACAACCTTTGCTGTTCCGGCGTGGTATGTATCCATTGACTATGGGCGTCTCCTCTTGTAAATGAAAGCTTTGAAATTTAAATAAAATAGTTTAATAAAAATGACGGATTCATGAAAAGTCAAAACATGTGTAATTTTGTCATTCCCGTGAAAACGGGAATCCAGTATTTTCGTATGTTTATAATTTTATAGATTCCCGCCTACGCGGGAATGACAGACTTTTTGCGAGTTCATCAAAAATAAAAATTCAGGTCTTACATAAGGGTTCATATGAAAAAAATTTCTTTACTATTGATTTCCATGATCCTGCTCCTCTCTTTCAATGCGCGGGCGGAGGACCTCATAAAAAAGGGCGACACCCTCGGTCTTGAACGATGCATTGAAATAGCCCTCAAAAATCAGCCGAATATGGTCGCGGCAAAGAGCACCCTAAGGGTGAACGAAAGCAGGATCGGCCAGGCAAAGTCAAACTATTATCCACAGATCAACTGGTCATCCGGTTACAACAGAATTTCTTCTTCATCAGCGGGCAGCAATATCATAAGAAAGAGCAATCCCTATGATGATTATCAGAGCAATGTGACACTGAACCAGAACATCTACGATTTTGAAAAGACGGCGACCCAGGTAAAGATTCAGAATCTGAACCTCGATTCCTCCCGCTCAGACCTTGAGAACATTTCAAGTCAGACCGTTTTCGGCGTCCGGGAGGCCTATTTCAACGTCCTGCGTTCAGGAAGGAACCGGGATGTTGCCATGGAAACGGTTCAGCAGTTCCAGCATCACCTTGACCAGGCGAAAGGGTTTTTTGAGGTGGGTGTAAAGCCGAAATTCGACGTAACGAAAGCGGAGGTTGATTTAAGCAATGCGAAATTGAACCTCATCAAAATGGAAAACAATCTCCGAATCGCAAAGGTGAATCTCAACAATGCCATGGGTATTCCGGAGGCGCCGGAGTATCATATCGTAGATGATTTTGGATTCCGGCAGTACGATATCACATTTGATGACGCCCTGAAACGGGCCTACACCGGCCGGCCAGACCTTCAGTCCATTATCGTAAAGAAGGAAGCCTCGGAAAGAACGATCGATCTGCAAAAGAAGGGGTACTACCCGACCTTGTCAGGCAATGCAAGCTATGGCTTCGGCGGGCAGGATTTCCCTGTTCAGGAAGGATGGAATTTCGGGGCGACCCTGACTTTCCCCCTTTTCAGCGGACTTTCAACGAAATACCAGGTAGAGGAAGCCAGGGCAAATCTGGATGTTCTGAAGGCCAATGAAGAGTCCCTGAGGCAGGCAATCAACCTTGATGTCCGTCAGGCGCACCTCAATTTAGAGCAGGCAAGTGAGAGTATTTCCACGACGGAACTCACGGTGAGGCAGGCGAATGAAAATCTTGAACTCGCCAATGGAAGGTACGCTTCCGGCGTGGGAAACCCCATAGAGGTCACGGATGCCCTCATTACTCTGGCCAATGCAAAAACAGCCTACATCGCGGCCCTATATGACTACAAAGTCGCCCGGGCAAGTCTCGAAAAAGCAATGGGTATGCAATAAAACAAAAGAGGGTGTGAAAGAGTCTGATCATGAAAAAGAAAGTTATCATTGTCGTTGTCCTTGTTATTATATTTCTGGCGGCAGGAGCGTTTTTCATCCTGAATAATCGGGATAACGGCCCGAAATTCAGAATGGAGAAGGCGGGGAAAGGAGATATCAAAGCAACGGTGACGGCGACAGGGACGATGAATGCCGTCGTAACGGTCCTGGTGGGAACACAGGTATCGGGAACGATCCAGACCCTTTACGTCGATTTCAATTCTCCCGTGAAAAAGGGTCAGATTCTGGCCCAGATTGACCCGGCCACGTTCCAGGCGCAGGCCGAACAGGCAAAGGCCAACCTTCTTCTGGCAAAGGCGAACGTAGAAAAATCAGGGGCGGCCCTCCTCGATGCCAAAAGAACCATGGAAAGAAACAAGACGCTATTTGCCAGGAATTTAATAGCAAGGAGCGACTTCGACACCTCGGAAACCAATCATCAATCGGCTTTAGCCCAGCTCTCAGCCTCAAAGGCCCAGGTTGCACAGGCGAAGGCTGCCCTCGATGGCGCGCAGACCAACCTCAAATACACGAGGATCGTCTCGCCTGTGGACGGGACGGTCATATCGAGAAGCGTGGACGTCGGCCAGACGGTGGCCGCGAGCTTCCAGACGCCGACTCTTTTCAATATCGCCCAGGATCTTACGAAGATGCAGATCGACACCAATGTCGATGAGGCGGACATCGGAAAAATCAAGGTCGATCAGCCCGTGGAATTTACCGTTGACGCATACGCCGACACAACTTTTAAGGGGAAGGTTGCAGAGGTCAGAAGCGCCCCCACCACCGTTCAGAACGTGGTAACCTACGATGTGGTGGTCAGGGTGGACAATCCCGAGCATAAACTGAAGCCGGGGATGACGGCGAATGTTTCGATTATTCTGGCGGATAAAAAGGGAGTTCTCAGGATACCCAATACAGCCTTGAGGTTCAGGCCTACGGAAAGAGGATCTGAAAAAGGAAAGGAAGCGCTTACCCAGAAGGGACCAAGTGTATGGGTTTTGGAAAACAAAAAGCCTAAACGAATCAGTGTCGCCTTGGGTATCAGTGACGGGAATTATACCGAAATCATTTCCGGTGACCTGCAAGAGGGCAACGAGGTGATCGTGGAAGCGTCCGGCGTCGGGAAAAAGAATAATTCACCGCCCGCCGGTCCGGGATTCATAAGATAAAATGGCGCTGATTGAGACGGCAGATCTATATAAAATTTACGAATTGGGGGATAGCGACGTGCATGCCCTCGACGGAGTGTCCGTTTCGATTGAACAGGGGGAATTTGTCGCCATTATGGGCCCGTCAGGGTCTGGTAAATCGACTTTCATGAATTTAATAGGCTGCCTTGATAAACCCACGAAAGGTCAATACCTGCTCGATGGGATCGATGTCGGCAGGCTGAATCGGGATGAACTGGCGGAAATCAGAAACAAGAAGATCGGTTTTGTTTTCCAGATGTTTAACTTGCTTTCCAGGACATCAGCCGTTGAGAACGTGGAACTTCCCCTTCTGTATAAAAAGATTGCCCCTAAAGACAGACGGGAGAAAGCTCTCACTGCTTTGAAATCTTTAGGCCTGGAAGGGAGGGAGCACCATCATCCGAACCAGCTCTCCGGCGGGCAGCAGCAGCGGGTTGCCATTGCCAGGGCTCTGGTAAATGACACGCCCATCATCCTTGCCGATGAACCGACGGGAAACCTGGACACAAAGACAAGCATCGAAATCATGGAACTCCTGGTCAGGCTGAACAGGGAATCCCATATCACGATCGTCCTGGTCACCCATGAACCGAATATTGCAGTTTACAGCGGGCGGATCATTCGTTTCCTCGACGGTCTGGTCGTCAGCGATGAAAGAAAACAGCCCGCGCAAGAAGAAGGCGCTATGATCGGTTGAAAGATATGATCAACATTCCATCGACATTGAAAATCTCCATCCGCGCGCTCAGGGTCAACAAGATGCGCTCGGCCCTCACCATGCTCGGGATCATCATCGGGGTGGGCGCCGTCATTGCCATGCTTGCCGTGGGCACAGGGGCGAGCGAGAGGATATCCCAGCAGATCGCGAGCATTGGGAGCAACCTCATCATTATCCTTCCGGGAAGCACGACATCGGGCGGTATGAGAATGGGCATGGGTTCCCAACCCACCCTCACCAGGGACGATGCTGATGCCATCATCAAGGAATGCCCGGCTGTACAGGAGGTGGCGCCCGTTCTCAATGGCGCCGCCCAGATTGTCTATGGCAATCAGAACTGGTCAACAGGCGTTTATGGAACCACCCCCAGTATGCTGAACATCAGGGATTGGCCGATTGCTTACGGCCGGTCATTCACGGAGCAGGATGTAAGGAGCGCCACAAAGGTCTGTCTATTGGGGCAGACCGTTGTCGAAAATCTCTTTGGAAGTATAAATCCCGTAGGCCAGGTCATTAGAATAAAAAAAGTTCCCTTTACGGTGGTTGGCGTCCTGGACCGGAAGGGACAATCTCCGCATGGCCAGGATCAGGACGATACGATTTACATCCCCGTTACGACGGCACAGAAAAAAATATTCGGGACCACTTTCCCCGGCATGGTCCGGTCCATTATGGTGAAAGGAAAAAACATAGAGGATCTGGATGCGGCGGAGAGACAGATCAACGAATTGCTAAGGCAGAGGCACCATATCGGTCCCAAGAAGGATAATGACTTTACAACGCGTAACCTGACCCAGATCATGCAGGTGGCGGAGCAGTCCACAAAGGTCATGACCCTTCTCCTGGGGGCCATTGCGTCGGTATCTCTTCTGGTCGGCGGCATCGGGATCATGAATATTATGCTGGTTTCGGTGACGGAACGGACAAGGGAGATCGGAATCAGGATGGCTGTCGGCGCCAAAACCTGGGATATCAGGCTGCAATTTATCATCGAGGCCCTTACCCTGTCTCTGATTGGCGGAATTATCGGAATTATCATCGGCGTTTCCGGATCAAAGATCATTGCGGCTGTTGCCGGTTGGTCTACCATCGTTTCTGCTCTATCCATATTTATGGCCTTCGGCTTTTCCGGACTCGTCGGCATATTCTTTGGATTTTACCCTGCCTATAAAGCCTCTCTTCTCAATCCCATAGACGCCCTGAGGTATGAGTAATAAGCATATTGAAGCTTTTCCCGGCGCAAAAATCGGGTTTACAGATTCGGGAGTGCTTCATAAGATTTAGGACGCATAAGGTATGGCAGGTTATTTAAAACTTTCACTCGCCTGCATCATCTGGGGCATGGGATGGACAGCGGCCAGATACGGGGTTGTTCACATAGGGCCTTACCTCACGGGCGAGTACCGGTTCCTCCTTTCCTTCCTGTTCTTCCTGCCGTTCCTGTTTTATCCGAAACCGATAAAACCCTCTTTCAAGACCATGGTTTACATGATCCCCCTTGCGTTGACAGGCTATTACATGAACAATCTGGCGGCATACATAGCCCTTAACTATACCACCGGGACGACGGCCTCGATCATCGTCATGAGCAACCCGATGAACATAGCCGTCCTTTCATATTTTTTCCTCAAGGACAAGCTGAACGCCGCAGGTTTTCTTTCCATCGTCCTTTCCGTTACAGGGGCTCTGATCGTTGTCGTCAAGGGGAATTTCATGTCAATCATCACGATGGACGTGAACGTCGGGAATCTGCTCATCGTCGGGTGCGCCCTGAGCTGGTCCATATATTCGATACTTATCAAGATGTTCGAGGATAAGATTACGTCGATCGAGAACGTAACCTACGGGTCCCTGTTCGCCGCCGTCGGTTTCCTCCCTTTCAGCCTTGAGCCGGTGTCCGCAGGGAGCGTCGACATGGCACTGGTTGGGGTTCTGATCTTTCTTTCCCTCTTTAATACAAACCTTGCATTCTATTTATGGAGCGAGGGAATAAAGGACGCCAATCCCAACACGGCGGCGGTCTTTTTCGGGCTTATCCCCCTGTCTGCCGCCGTAACGGAAAACATCGTATTCGGGGAACGCATGGCCCTTTATCACATCACCGGGGCGGCGCTGATTTTCTTCGGCATCCTCTTATATGTCATAACAAAGAAAAACGGCCTCAAGACCGGAGTCGCGGGAGGAACGGGAACCTCTTGAGGGGTGTGACGGTCATTCACCTCGGCGGCTCATCCCTGTGGAAGTATTTCCTGGCAATTCCTCCGGCTGCAATGATCCCTGAAATTCCCGCTCCCACAATGCCGCGGCTCTTCCCGGTGCCGTCGCC
>JAPLJQ010000548.1 GCA_026388495.1 Deltaproteobacteria bacterium
AGCCAGACAACTTTAACATTTTGTGATAATTAAAAAGCTGATTTGATTGCATAATAAGTCATTCGCTCTGGATTCAGGATCAATGAATACCCAAGGGATAGGAGAAATAATCCGCTGCGGTAAGAGAGAAACTCTCCGGACTGGTAAAAAGGCGTCTTGCGGAATCGGCCTTTTTTTGTAAAAATCTTGTAGTGCATCCGTGTAGTGCATTGGGGTCAAAAAGGTGCTACAAAACCGAAAAGGGCGCGAAGCAAACCCGCTAAATTACTGCAATTGCAGGGGTATAGAAATGCAAGTTTTACCTTCACACGGTAGAAGTCACTGGTTCAAATCCAGTACCGCCTACCATGAAAATAAAGGGGGTTACGGCTTCGGCAGTAACCCCCCTTTATCGTAAATGATACATATGCCCCGGCTTGAATATTGACGTTCCTTGCCGGAAAGCCCCGTCCTAAGGTCGCAACACTCCATTATAAATCAATAGTCTGTTTCCTGTGCTATCGGGTGCCCTGAAAGATTCCCGTCGCACGATCGGATCCATTTTTAACCCCCCATATGCCCCCGATTGCCTGGCCGCTGGAGCCGTACACAGAACCGCCGGCTTTTTTGTATGTTGGTACCGACGCCCCATCAATTTTCCAAGATCCCGTGGTGGTGTTTACACTGAATTCACTGGAACTTCCTGAGAAGGACCCTGTGGCGCCGCTGATTTCGGTAGTATGGCCTCCCCCGGCAACACTTACATTGAAATTCGAGATTTGGCTCGATGAGGCTGCAAAGTTGACGGAGGTACCGAAGGATCCTGTCATATTCGCTCCACCGCCGGAAGTCCAGTACGTCCCGTAGGCATTGCCGCTATAAGTCGCCGACAGACTCTGATTTTTAAGGGCAAGCATCTGGGCGTCCGTGGTGTAGTCGCCGTAAATATAATGGCCTTTGTTGTCATAGTAGTAAGTAGCAGAATCGCCGGCGATAGACATAGCGGAAGGCTGAGTCCAGGAACCCCACTCCATATAGCTGTTGGCGTCGATCTTTACATGCTGAACCTGGACATTCTGTGATCCGCCGGAGCCGGAAGATACCTGCAACCATGTAATTTTGGGGTCCTGATAATTCGTGGTTCCATCAACGAGTACATAGGGAATTGAGCTGGTGGGATCTTCACCTTTTATAGTGTTTGAATAAAAACTCTGTCGGGTTAGCGTCGAGGAAAAATTGTCGAAACTTATGCTACCCGCAGAATTACAGGTAAGCATCCCCGTAAAATATCCATAATGTGCCGCATTTCCGGAGAAAATCCCCTCTGCGCCGGTATTGCTGGCGGTGTGAACCATGCCCCAGGCGCCGCCCATGTACTTTGCATCGCTCCCGTAGAACGACCCCTGGCACGACTGATAATCCGGGGTGTATCCATTGAGATTCCAGCTTCCCCCGGTAATGTTAAAGGTAGCGTCATTATTAAACGTTCCCGATGCGCCGCTGATAGTGGCGGATTTTCCGCTGCCTGAGACGTTTAATGCAAAGTTGCTGATCGCCGCCGTGCTAAAATTGACACCGCAGTCAAACGACCCGGTCATATCCACACCGCCGGAAGAGGACCAGTAGGTGCCGTAAGCGCTCCCGCTATAGCCGGCCGTTCCCGTAAATCCCGACATGGAAGGGGTATTTGTACCATTAATCCAGTACCCCTTGTTATCAAAAACATAGCTGACGCCCCCGACGGTAAACGCATCTGGTATGGTCCAATAACCCCATTCCAGAGGCGCGGAGTCGGCTCTGCCCAATGTCGGATGGCTGATCTGATGGCTGGTCCCCAGATCCCCGGAGTTCGAGGTCCCGGAATCAAAAACCACCCACTTGAGATAATCACTTGTCCCGGTACCGCTGCCTCCGGCACGGGCGTAGTCGGTGGAAGACGCCTTGCTTCCCCTTGCCCAGATGGAATACAGATTGTTGTCCCAACCGAAAGTCTGACGTTTCGTACTGATAAAGAGTTCTTGCAGTCGTGAGCCGCCCTTGTTCGTCAGCATGCCGGTGAAGTAACCGGTACTTCTTCCCGATGCGTTTGTCCCGGGATCGGTGACGGGATCGGTGGCAGTAGATTCCGTCTTTGTTGTTGACTGCTGCTGCGTGACGGTGCTCGTATCGGGCGGTGTGATATATGTCGATGCAGTTCCCGTAGTTCCTGTGTCGCCGCCTGCCGGTGCCGTACCTGAACCCGGGGTTCCCCCTCCCGCGCCGCCGCTCGCGGGCGGCCCGGCGCTTGTGTCGGACTGGAATTGCTGCGATACGGACGGAGGCGTCGCGAATGTATTCCCCAGACCGGTCACGCCGACGTTCAAGCTCTGACCCGCACCCAGGGTAGTCGTCTGTCCCGTCGTCGTCGAGGTTACAGCGACCGCACCTTCAAACGTATGGACATTCGTCTGAACGGAAGGCTGTGTTGCCTGAGCCAGATGCATGAAGCCCGCATCCGACAAATCCGCCACAAGGACAGGCAAAGAAGCCTTCGTCGTTCCGTCCAGCTCGATGACCTCCACGCCGAATTTTGTCCCCCTCACACCGACCACGGCCGTAATGGTCTTAACTTCCATGGCCGCCCCCTTGTGCTTGAACAGCCGCAGCGTATAGAACATGGCCTTGCCTTTGGCCATATCAAAAGAGGAGCGCTTCTCCTGCGTTTTCTTGTTATCGGTGTACGAGGTGATTCCAATCCTCGTATTCTCGCCCATGGTTACCACATCTTCATGATGCATCTTGAACCGGCATCGCGATTGCTTCAGAGTGAAGACAACGTCCTTCTCGTAGAGCCTGTCCCCCGCCGCGGCAAAATAGGCCTGACGCTTGTTCTCGTGGGCCACGACCACATGACCGGTCACCGTCTGAATCACCCCCGCCTCTTTCCCGGCATAGCGAACAAATTCATCCTTGATGTCGAGATTCATTAATTCCTTCGGCAGCATGTTCCCTGGCGCCGCCTTTCCCCTGCCGGATGCCGCCTCTGATTTGCCATATGTCGTCAGCCCGATTAAAAAAACGGCCAGAATGCAAACAACAACTAAAATAGATCGTCTCATCGTCAACCTCCCGGAGTTAGAAATTAAAGCCCACGCTCAAGGTGTATGTTTCCTTTTCAAACTTGTAAAGATTCGCACTGGAATAATTATCAATATAGTTGAAGGCAAAGGATGCAAAATAATGTTTGTAAAAAGGCTGGCTGACCACCGCCGTTACCATGTGACGCCTGTCTATGCGGTAATCCTCATACAGCAGGGGCCTCTCCTTGTAATCCTTCTGAGAGTACTGGTATCTCATAAAAACTTCCGTCTGGGTGGGAAACCGGGTAAAATATGAAAGGGCATAGTACGGCCCGTCATAAGAGAATCTCCGCTCCATCGCATTGCTATTCTCAAACCCCGCCGTCAGAGAAATGATATGTTTCCGGTTTGCCAGATAAATGCTCGGCGTGATTTCGGAACGGAAGGACTCGCTTTTCAAAGGATCGTTATCATCATTGTAAAACAGCTCTCTGGCATACCGGAATGCGCCTCTGAGACTGAAATAGGGACTGAAATAGTGTTCATAACTGGGATCTACGTGAACAATGTTCGAGAGCCTGTTGCTGCCGTAATCCTGGTAGGAGACGCCGACGGGAACCTTCAGGATGTCCTGGCGGCCCGCCCACCACGGCCCGGTGTTGACGTCGATAAGACGATAATTATACTTGCTGTTGTTAAAATAAGCCGCCTGGTAAAAATCAACGCCTGTGTTCCACATCAGCCCCAACTTCTTGTCGATGTGGTAAAGCATATTGGTGCTGAAGTTGGTGATGGAGGAGGTGTCGCTGATCTTCTTACTGTCATCTGCAAGGGTCAGGGTTCCGCCTGACACCGAAAGTTCCTTATTGTCCGGTCCGGCGCTGACATTGTTATCGTACTGAAACCCTTCGGAAATACGAACATTCCAGGTGTA
>JAPLJQ010000606.1 GCA_026388495.1 Deltaproteobacteria bacterium
ATCATTCTTATAGTTACCTTACAGGAGGCAACCTGTTTTTTAGTTCGGCTAAAAACCCCCACCTCATCAACCGTCTTCCTCCCAAATTCAGATACAGAACCTATAATCAAGTAATCAGCGGACATATATAGGTCCGATAGTTCGTTCCGCGCTATTTTTATTTTCATCTCACTTAATGTTTTTTCAATATCCGAACGTTCAAGGAGAATGAATTTATTTGTCGCAGCAAGTTTCCCAGCTAAAATGTCTGATGCTTGTTTGCCAATTTTTTCGTCCTTTACTTCAGCAAAAAAATTGCGACCATATTTTGTTTCATTTGTAAATCTCCCGATTGCAACTTTCCTTTTCAGATATTTTTGGGGCATCTCTACCAATGCTTTACTGATCTGAGGCTTTGTATCAATGGTCTTTACTACGTGTTTATCAACGGTGACACATGATTGTAAAAAAACAAAAGAGAAGATGACGGAGAATAATATGCTCTTCATTAATGTTCTCCTAAAGATTTATTATGTTAAGGCGACAAACTTGCTGCGTTTTTTACATCAAATATCCCCCCATTGTCAAGACAAAAAGATATTATATTTAAGAGATATAGGCCCGCATTTGCTTTATGTTATTAAACGGTTCTTTGAAATAGAGTTCAGGGTGGGAGATATAACCCAAAGTTGTGAACGTAATGAAATAGAAGGCGTATCCTGATAGATGTAATTTATCTTAATCGGTGGATTTGCAAAGGCAACTGCAAAATTAAAAACTACGGATCAGACAGGATGACACTGACAATTTTTCCATTATATTCATATTCAGAATATTTGAGGACTGAGGGATGAACGCCAAAGGTCCCCTGAAAAATCAATTTTGGTTTTGAAGATGCCCAAGTTACCATGGGAAATATGATGAATAAAAAAACAATCCATGACACAATACGAAATCTTATCATCATATCAATTTCTATTTATCTCCCTTCAAGATTTCAGGCTCCAGTATTTATTGTTATTTCAAGCATGAATAGACCTGCTCGTGAAACGTATATCACATGGTTAATAAAAAACCGAGCGACTTCAATATCCCTCTTTGCTAGATACACAATCTCGCCCGCTTTATGCCTGACCTGCTGAGCAGTGTGTTAATCCCTTTCAAATCGTAATTCACAGCATATCATTAATTCCCGTATGCTTGACTTGTGACGTCAATAACCGGCCAATTTCATTTTTCCACCGATCCCATTTGCACATTACGAAATGAAAGCTGCCAGACAATCCCATCATCCGCAAATCACGACTACAATATTCGATCATATCTCCGTAAAATCAGGGGCGTTGATGACACGTGAAAGCGCCCAGTGTCACTGGGGTTCGGGCGCGTCTGGAAGGAACAACGTTCGCGGAGGCGGGGGCAGTGGGTCAAAGACGGCGGTTGTGTGATTAAACCTCTAAATAGTTCAGCGCGCCCAACTAATTTAATTGATTGATATCATTAAATAAATGGTGTGTCATCCTTTCGTTTTGCCTTTCTGAAAAATTGAAACACAGGAAATTGACGAATTCGCACAAAGTGGAATTTCCTGTCACTTCCGTGGAAGCGTTAGTCAATAACTATTCGATATCGCTGGATTCCTGTCTTCTCCGGCATAACAATTTCAGGTGCAATCCGTCCATTATGAGACTGTCCTTATTGATCTATATTGCCATAAACAGGCTAATTGTTGGTACAATAACCGTCGATTATAATCGACACTCTTTAACAATAAAATCAAAGTGTTATAGGTTCACTTTATGTAATACCTTTATAATGCCGTCAACCCCTGGTGGGAGGGAAGTGAATCAAGATACCCGTTAGAGGAATTTTAAATACCGGCGAAGAAATGCGCTTGATAAAAGGCGGCCGTTATGCCATATGGCGCCATGAATCTCCGATTATTCCGCAGGGAGCATGCATACTTTCTTCTGTGGCGCCTGCACGGACATGTGACATAACGCCATGACGGAAAGAATCCGCCGCCCTTTCTGGGGTCTCAGTCTTTTTGATTTCTACGTTCGCAGAAATGTCTTCGGGCAGAGGGTGCCGCTGTTCGCCAGCTTCAAGCTGACCTACCGCTGCAACCTCTCATGCGTGGCCTGTCCCTTTCACATGCGTGCTGGGGATGATCATTCTCAGATTACCTGGGATGGCGCCATAGAGGC
>JAPLJQ010000537.1 GCA_026388495.1 Deltaproteobacteria bacterium
GATCACGAGCAGAGCGCTCGCCGCCGCGTTCAACCGCATCTCATGCTGGTTGTATGAACGGATCTGCTCCAACCACGCCAGAGCCTTGGATTCGATGTTCTCGGCCGTCGCATATGGTTCCACGATTACTCCTTGGACTGTTCCTCGGTTCGCCGAACGTTGCCCATCACGGGCGGCGGTACGCCGTACCGTGCATGGGCTTGTTCGAAGTTCTGTCTTTCATTTCATCATTGAACTTCAACAACAACCGTGCATCGTGAATGCCTTTGCGTGCCTGAAACGACCGTGGAGACCCTGATCGCTGACAAGCCGAGTCCGGGTTGCGCCGTCATTTCTTGACCTCCCGGTCGATCTGGAACCCTTCCTCTTTCAGAAGCTTCAAAGCTGCGTCGACCACCATCGCGTCGTAAAGGATTCCCCTATTCCGCGAGATTTCATCGATTGCTTTCTCCAGGCCAAGAGCAGGTCTATAAGGCCTGTGCGAGACCATGGCCTCTACAACATCCGCGACACAGAGAACCCTTGCCTCCGGCATGATCTGTTCGCCCGTGAGACCCAGAGGGTAGCCCGAACCGTCCATTTTTTCATGATGTTGCCATACGATCTGTGCAATCGGCCACGGGAAGTCTATCATCTTAAGCGTTTCGTAGCCGACATCGGGATGTCTCTTGATCAGCGCCATTTCAACGTCGCCCAGTTTGCCGGGGTAGGTAAGAATCTCTACGGGGACCGATATCTTGCCGAGATCATGAATGACGCCTGCCAATCGGATTGCATCTATCTGGTCCTGCGAAAGGCCCATTTCCGTCGCTATGGCACGGGCAAGATTCGCCACGCGGCGCTGATGACCAGCGGTATAGGGGTCCCTTCTCTCGATCATGGACGCCACAACCTCAATAGTTCCGCCAAGTGCCTTTCGCAACGTCGCAAGAGCATCCTTAAGCTTTTCTTGTACCCGTAGATGCTCAATTATCCCCGCCAACACGGCAATTACCGCCCTGAGAAACTCCACTTCTTTCTCACTCCGGGTATGCCCCTCTTCAATATAGAAGGTCAATACCCCCAACACTCCGGCCTCCGTCTCAATGGGAATGCAGTAGTGCCCATGGGGAAGGATCCCCGAATATGAGTTGCAGTGGCGTTCGTCAATACAGGGAGCGTACTGTACCTCCTTCAATGAAGCCGCTTGACCACAAAGGCAGTGCCCAAAGGGAACTCGCTCGCAAATACTCAGCAGTGGCGCAGCCAAACCACATTGGGCCGTCATCACCAGCACGCCAGGGTCGTCGCCGACAAGGAATACTGCGCCTTTTGATTGGAGGGAAAGCCAAGAGACAGAGAAAACGTGCTGCAGAATGAGCCGCAACTGCTCCTTGAGAGGAATGTCCTTCAATGATAGTTGAACCAGTACGCTAAGGATCTCCGCAATCTCCTCGGATGGGTGCCTCGGATTCGTAACGCATTTCTGGTCGTTTATCGTCCACCTTGACGGCGGGTCGGTGCGTGTGTCGATCGGATGGTCCTTTGTCACCTTAATATCATTCATCTTTGCTCCTTTGAGAACTCGTTTTTTGTCTTCGAACGCTCCGCATAACCGGCTGGCAATGGAGCTTAGCGGAATTTCCAGTCCGAGCTGATGCGGTTGTTCGCTGCTCAATCATCAATATTCCAAGATATGGGTCGTTAATGAATAAAAGCAAATTGCTTTTCGTAGAACTCTCTGGCAACAGCCTGTTTTTCAGCTACATAGGAAAAAATCTCGTTGTAA
>JAPLJQ010000068.1 GCA_026388495.1 Deltaproteobacteria bacterium
GCCTCTGACGGAAAAGAAAGGCGAGAAACCGGAGGGGATAAGAAGATGATCGACCGAAGAATCGATCAGATGATTGTGGACATGTCGCTTTACCAGTGCCTAGAGTGCGGCAAGTGCGCCGCATCCTGCCAGCGAAGGCTTTCGGGCAAAGAATACTCGCCCCGGCTCCTGGCGCACAAGGTGATCGCCGAGCGCGAGGACGAGGCGTTCATCGAAAACGCAGTATGGGAGTGCCTGACCTGCGGTATGTGCCGCGAGCGCTGCCCCTCGGGTGTTGATTTTAATCGTTTCATCCTGGAGATGCGCGCCCTCCTGGCCGAAACAAAGGGATTGAAGGGATACCGGGCCCATGACGGGGCCATCCATTCCTGGATGAGGATGATGGCCTCCCCCGGCCTTCAGCAAAACCGCCTTGCCTGGGTTGATACAGATATCCAGGTTGCCAGTTCCGGCGAGACGGCGTTCTTTGCCGGCTGCGCACCCTATTTTGACGTCTTCTTTGCCGGCATCGAGGTGGATACCCTCGCAATCGCAAAGGACAGCATACGGCTCCTCAACTTTCTGGACATCAAACCGGTCCTCTTGCCGAACGAGAGGTGCTGTGGCCATGACCTCCTCTGGACGGGCGATGTGGAGAATTTTGAAGCCCTCTGCCGGCTGAATTACCAGACCTTCAAGGAAGCGGGACTGCGGGAGATCATCGTGTCATGCCCGGAGTGTTTCCAGATCCTCAGCGAACATATGCCCCGGATCGTACCCGGCTTTGACATCAAGGTCACCCTGCTGATGGACCTCCTGCAGAGGGAATTGCAGAAAGGCGGGATTGCCTTTCGATCCCTGAAAAGGAAAGCCACCTTTCAGGACCCGTGCAGGCTCGTCCGCATGTCGGACCGCTCCGCCGGTCCCAGGGAGCTGATCAACCTTATTCCCGATATGAAATTTTCGGAGATGGAGAACTCGGGCAGGGGCGCATTGTGCTGCGGGAACTGCGGCTTCATCAACTGTGACGCCTATTCCAAGCAGATCCAGGTGCAGAGACTCCAGGAGGCGAAGGCGACGGGCGCCGATCTGCTGATTACGGCGTGTCCCAAGTGCATGATCCACATGACCTGCACCATCCGGGACCGACTGAGGCACGGCAAAAAGATAAAGATGGAAATACGGGATCTGATGTCCGTTCTGGCCGATCAGATTGAATACAGCGGATAGACCCCAACCTCTCCTAATCCCTCCCACCGAGGGTGGGGAGAACATGAGGGTAATCCACAGAAAAGCCTGAAGGGCTAAAATGCTTCACCGTTTGGAAAGGGATGGGTAATGCAGGAGATAAAACCAGATGAAACCGTCAGAATCGGCGTTTACGTCTGCCAGTGCGGATCGAATATCGGGGGCGTCGTCGATTGCACCGCCGTGGCGGAGTATGCCGGCAGGCTGACGGGCGTGGTGATCTGCCGGAACCAGGGCTACACCTGCTCCGAACCGGGTCAGAATCAGATCAGAAGCGACATACGGGAATACGGCCTCAACCGGGTGGTGGTCGCCTCATGCTCGCCGCGGCTGCACGAAGCGACATTCCGGCAGTGTGTCGGCGAGGCAGGTCTTAATCCCTATCTCATGGAAATGGCCAACATCCGTGAACAATGCTCATGGGTGCACGGCCATGATACAGACCAGGCCACGGTCAAAGCCAGGGACCTGGTACGTTCCGCCGTGGCTCGGGTCCGCCTCCTGAGTGCACAGACGGAAGCAGAGGTGCCCGTCCGGCCCTCAACCCTCGTCATCGGGGGCGGGGTGGCGGGGATCCAGGCCGCCCTCGATCTGGCGGATTCGGGTTACAATGTGGTCCTCGTAGAGAAGCAGCCGAGCATCGGGGGTATCATGGCAAGATTGGACAAGACGTTCCCCACCATGGACTGCTCCATCTGAATACTCGGGCCGAAGATGACGGATGCCGGTCGGCATCCCAACATTACGCTTCTGACGATGAGTGAAGTAAAGGAGATCACGGGGTTCGTGGGTAACTTCCACGTGCGCATCCTGAAACGGGCGAGGTACGTGAAGGAAAAAGAGTGTACGGCCTGCGGGGATTGTGTCTCCGTGTGCCCCGTCATCATCCCGGACGAGTTCAACATGGGTCTCAGCTCACGCCGGGCTATCTATTCGCCGTTTCCCCAGGCTGTGCCATCTGCGTATGCCGTTGATATCACTCAGTGTCTTGGTAACAATCCCATCATATGCGGGAAATGTATCGAGACGTGCAAAAAACGCTGTATCGACTTCGACATGAACGATGAGGAACTGGAATTCGACGTGGGCACCGTCATCGTGGCCACGGGGATGGAGACCTTCGACCCGACCATTCTCGATGAGTACGGATACACCCGCTACGAGAACGTCCTGACAAGCATGGAACTGGAACGGCTGATCAATGCCGGCGGGCCCACCGGCGGCGAGGTTATCCGTCTGACGGACGGCAGGACTCCCAAATCCGTCGCCTTCATCCAGTGCGTGGGTTCCCGCTCCCAGCGACGGGGGAAGCCTTACTGCTCGAACATCTGCTGCATGAATACGGTAAAGAGCACCATCATGCTGAAGGAGCACTACCCGGATATGGAAGTCAAGGTTTTCTATATCGATATCCGGGCCTTCGGGAAGGGGTGCGAGGACCTGTTCCGGCGGAGCAAGGGCATGGGGGTTCGTTACATCCGGGGCCTTCCCGGCGACATCAAGCAGAACCAGGCAACCCAGGATCTGATCCTGACCGTCGAAAATACCGCAACGAATGGGCTGGATACCCACCATGCCGATATGGTCGTCCTGGCCGTCGGCGTCGAGCCGCCGGCGGACATGAAAGCCATCCAGGAAATGCTGGCCCTGCAGACCACGTCGGACGGGTTTTATATGGAGGCTCACCCGAAGCTCCAGCCCGTGGATTCGGCAACACGGGGGATCTTCTTTGCCGGCTGCGCCGAAGGACCCAAGGACATCAAGGATTCCGTCACCCAGGCGTCCGCCGCCGCCGCACGGGCCATGCGTCTCATGAATCCCGGAATGCTCACGGTGGAGGCGATCACCGCGGAGGTTGA
>JAPLJQ010000275.1 GCA_026388495.1 Deltaproteobacteria bacterium
AGCAAGGTCTTCAGGACGAGACGCATATTCAATTCATCATCTACAACAAGAATCTTGTTCATCGCTCATATAAACCATAAAATCGATATTGCGGAGAACTTATTACTCCGGCAATTAAACATATCCAATGTCATATCGAACTTGGAGCCTGTGTCGTAATACCTATTTGTCATTGCGAGCGGCCAAAGGGAGCGTGGCAATCTCTGTATTATCAATTGCTTATGAGATTGCTTCAGTCGTTTCACTCCTTCGCAATGACATTGTGACACAGTCTCTCGATCCGGCATCCAGGCCAATTCTGGATTCCCGTTTTCGCGACGGTGTCATAATTCTCTTTTTTGTCATTTCGAGCAACGCGAGAAATCTAAATGAATAATAATATTAACATATCAAGATTCCTCACGTTCGTTCGGAATGACATTTTCCCCTATTGTGACACAGTCTATCGGTCGAAATGACCAAACGGGTATTCACAAAGGCCTTTATTGTATCCTGGTCGCGCCGGTATGTTAAACAGAATTCGCGCGGGGAGCAACTGATTTTATCGGGCGATGCGAAGTCTGATATAGAATATGCTCCCCTGTCCGGTAATGGATTTGACCCGGATGTGCCCCCCATGATTTTTAACGATCCTCTGGCAAATGGCAAGCCCGAGCCCAACACCTCTCTCCCTGGTTGTGAAAAAAGGCTTGAAAATATTCTTCATGTCTTCTTTTCTGATTCCATTCCCCGTATCCCGGATGGAAATTCCCACCGCTTCGCCGGCACCCCCTTCAATTTTCGTCGTCCTGAATATCAGGGTTCCTCCCCCAGGCATCGATTCTATCGCATTGAATGAAATGTTCAGAATGACCTGGACCAGTTGCTCCGCATCCACATGAACCTGCGGCAAATCAGAACGCAGCTCTTTCTCAACGGCAACACGGTCAGACAGGTTGCTTGCCTTAATAACCGATATGGCTTTTTCGATAATCTGATTGACATCCTGCATCTTCAAATTGAGTGTATACGGCTTGGCATAATTGAGGAACTGGGAAACGACACCGTTTAGACGGTCCACCTCTTCAATGATGATATCCAGCAATCTCTGATTTTCGGGAATGTCCGCTTCCGATCTGAGATACTGGGCTGCACCTTTGATGGACCCCAGAGGATTCCTTATCTCGTGGGCCAGAACGGGGGCCATTTCCTCCAGCATCTGGGATTTTTCCCTCTCCAGTTTTTCATCAAGGGTATAAAGGGATGTGAATATATCCTTGCTGTCCGGGTAGATATAACCGAATATCCTCTTTAAAGCGAGCGTTAGGGGCTCAATGCCGATGACAATGATAAATGATGCCAGGAGGATATGGGTAAAGGGAAGACGGCCTGATCCGTCTCCAAACAAACCTGTAACCGATGTAATCGTGGCGGCTGCAAAAAGAGTTATGATGAAAACAACAACGGCTCTGGCCATGAGTTCATGAAGTTCAGGCAGTTGAATGTATGTGATCATAATCATGACAAAATAGAGCAGAACAGCGATAAAGAGATTTGAGAATGGCGGAACGGCATAACCGTAATGGTGAAGGATATCTAGATTGCTGAGCACTGCCGTCAATCCGCAGGCAACAGCCAGATACATCATCCGTTTCCTTTCAGCACCCGTACTTTTTTTCTTAATATAAAGAATCAGAGACACATAACAGACAGCGAGAATGATACCGTCATACAGGTACAGAAGAATTTCCAGGTACGGCCATCCGGGCAAAGAGGTAAAGAGAG
>JAPLJQ010000289.1 GCA_026388495.1 Deltaproteobacteria bacterium
ATTGTGGATGTGAAAGCTGCCCAGACCGTGGGTAAAATGAGAGGTATTGACACATTCATCATGGGCGATGTTCTCCAGTTCACGGCCAAGGCTTCGGACAACGCGAGTACCAGTCAGGTGAAAGTCCTTGTGGATGAAGAAGACGTTCGTAACCCAGAATTTTCCGACTGGCTGATGATGCACCCGAAACCGACAGATGAAGATATGAAAACGGCGCCCTCCCGGACCGTCAAGAAGAGGAATTATCAGTTCATTTCATACCGGCAGGGAGTATCCAAGATCAGCGCCTTGATCGAAATTTCTTATAAGCTCGTGGATACCTCCACGGGAGAGAATATTTACGCCAATACCATACCGGGAAGATTGATCAAGGAAGACAAGTATCAGGACGCGGTGCCGGCGGCAAACATTCCCCATGATCCTCTGGAACTTCCATCCGAGGCCGAAGTCCTCGATGAATTGACCAATGAAAAGATTTCCGAAATGGGGCAGAGCGTTCTCAAACAATTTCAGAGTCTCGAGGTTGAATATTTTAACCAGGGTGAGCAACAGAGGCTCAAACGACGCAATATCGATCTTGCGATTGAAAAATATACGGATGCCATGTTTGACGAGAAATTAAAGGGCATTTCTACCCCCATTTCCCAAAAGTCCCAGGAACTCATCGATAAATTGATTCAAAACAGATAGGATGTCACTAAAAGTCGCGGAAAACTCCCGACGTCACATTTGGAGGAAAACCATGGGGAAAAAGGTCTTGATCTGTCTTGTTGTTGTTCTTATCGTCATGACAATGCTCTCCTCACCGAAAGCCCCTGCTGAGGCAATCCCTCAGGTCAAAGTTTCTGTTTTTAATTTTGGTACGGTGAATATGGAAGCCTCAGGTTATGGCACCACGGTGACCAATATGCTGATGAATTCCCTCGGTGCTGAACATACCCTATACCTGCTTGACCGCAAGGAACTTGAATCGTTTTTGAACCTAAACGACCTCCAACAGAATGACAATCTGGACAATGTCGTCAACATAGGAGCAAGATTGGGTCTTAATGTGATCGTCGTCGGCAGCGTTGAGAAGAAAGGTTCCATTATTGCTATTAACTGTAAAGTGATCCACGTCGAGCAGAAAAGACCTATCATGAACACTCAGGTGAGATCTCTCGGTGACGCGGGATTGGTGAATGAAATCCGAAAACTCACCTCTCTGATAACGACGACCATATCAAGCATGGCCTTGAAACAGAAAGACGGAGAAGATAAGGCGGCCATAAAGGGACCCGTGAGTGTGCAGAAGCGAGCGGGAAACAAGCGCGTCTTTCTGAACTGGGATGAGCCGCCCGGGATGGCGGCGGCGGGGTACGAAATATTCCGGAGCAATGCGGAATCCGGGCCGTTCACGAGAATTACCCAGGTCCCGCAACCTGAATACCTTGATCAGGACCTGGAGCGAAATACAATCTATTACTACAAGATCAGGGCATTCGATAACAGGGGCCTTAAAAGTGATTTTTCGCCGGTTATATCTGCCGAATCGGCATTGACCCCCAACCCTCCCATGATTCTGAAGGCGGAGGGGCATATAAGGAGCATTCAGCTCACCTGGTCTCCAA
>JAPLJQ010000193.1 GCA_026388495.1 Deltaproteobacteria bacterium
AGATGAAAAGCGGGGGTAAAATCTCCAGTTCTTCTCTCCCCTCTTTTATCCCTTCCACAAGAACAAATTCTCCCCGGAAACGTTCGTGGGAATGGACGATTTTCATCCGCTTGGGCTCGATAGAAGCATGCCGCATCTGGCAAATCAGTTCCACTGTCCGGGACGCGGGATAAATGATGTAAACGCGCCCCGACGTTTTCAGAACAAATGCTGATGCCGCCAGAAAATCGCGGAGGGAACCTTCGATCTCATGTCTCGCCACGGACTTCTGATAATCCTTATTCATTCTTCCGGATTTCAGCTTTCGATAAGGAGGATTGAACATAACCACATCAAAGGATTGATGATCAAAAAAAGATTCTTTTTCTCTGATATTCCCCCGACGAATTTCTATCCTGTCGCAAAGATCGTTCAGATCGACACTCCTTTGCGCCATGTCAACCATGTCCTCCTGGACGTCGACACCAATCACTTTAACATAGGGCCAGCGGTACGCCACGATGATGGATATCACCCCGCTGCCCGTCCCCATGTCCAGAACACGGTCATTTTTTTTCAAACATACAAAATGCGCCAGAAGATACGCATCTATGGAAAACCGGTATCCCTTTTCTTTCTGGATAATCTTAATTTGTCCCCCGAAAACATCATCGACAGTTTCTCCTTCCCGTTTCATGGAAGAAACATCTTTATAATCCGTCTTCAGGGGCATGCTTTCATCATGAAGATTCGACATGCTTTTCCATCTTCAAATTTTTATACCCTCATCGTTCGTCAGAGGATGAATGAATATGCCGCTTCGAAGTTTAGGCTCAAACCATGTGGACTTGGGTGGCATGACCATGCCTACATCGGCCACAGCCATCAGCTGTGTCAGTGTTGTAGGATAAAGAGAAAATGCGACGGCAAAGTCGCCCGAATCAACCAGCCTTTCCAATTCTTTCATGCCCCTTATTCCGCCGATAAATTCAACCCGATCGTCTGCTCTCGGGTCTTGAATCCCCAGAACGGGACCTAACAAATTATTTTGAAGAATAGATACATCCAGCACTTCAACTGGGTCATGCCCGTTAAACGTTCCATCTTTGGCAGCTAACTTGAACCACCTGCCCTGTAAGTACATTCCGAACTCATGGCATTGACGGGGCGACTTTTTTTTGAAACCGTCATATATTATGAAGTTTTCACGAACTTTACGGATAAACCCGGGAATATCTAATCCATGTAGATCTCTCACAACACGGTTATAATCCATAATCTTAAGCTGATTATGGGGAAACAGAGCAGCCATCATATAGTGATACGCTTCATCGCCCGTTTCATCGGGATTCCGATCTTTCTTCATTTTTCCGACCGCTGCTGCAGCCGCGGCCCTGTGATGACCATCTGCGATATAAAGGGTGTCAATTTCCGCAAACGCCTTCATCAGGGCTTCAATGTTTTCTTCATCACTGATGATCCAGACGGTATGAGTAATTCCATCATCAGCCGTAAAATCGTATTCAGGCTGATCCATGATTTTTTTCTCTATAATGGCGTCAATTGGTCTTCGGGCTTTGTATGTCAGAAACACCAGCCCCGTATGGGCGTCCACAGCCGCAACATGCTTGATCCGGTCAATCTCCTTATCCATTCTTGTAAACTCGTGTTTCTTAATCCGGCCGGATTCATATTCCGCAAGGCTCACTCTTGCAACAATTCCATACTGCTCGTGGGCATCCATCTTCTGCCGGTAGATGTAGAAGCACGGTTTCTTCTCTCGAAAAACAATATCCTTTTGTATCAGATTTTCCATGTTGGATTTTGCAATCTCGTAAACATGATCATTGTGAACATCCAAAAGAGGCAATAGATCGATCTCCGATTTTTCTACGTGTAAAAAACTCAGAGGGTTATTCCTGACAATATTCCTTGCCTCCTCCACATTGACCACATCATAAGGACATGATGCGACCGCCTGTACAAACTGCCTGTGCGGCCTGAGCGCCTTAAACGGAATGACAACCGACATAATCAATCTCTCCTTGCGAAATTTCTAACATACCGACATATCGTCAGGCAAGAAAAAAGAGCAATGGCAAAATAAAACAACATCAGGGAATATTAAGAAATTCCTTGAATCATCCTTTATAGTATTTTATCGTTTTCCACGACCTTTTTAAAGATTATTGTCACAACCTGGTCACAAAAATTAAGATCGAGATGATGGTAAGATGAACCAGGGCACTTTGAAGAAAATTGACGAATTTCAGTTAAGAAAGGATCCACATGAATCGGATGAGCGTGTTTATCCACGGTCTTGAAAGTTCAAGTCAGGGCGCCAAAGGCGTGTTTTTCAGGGAAAAATATCCGGATATGATGATTGAGGATTATGTCGGTCCCTTTAACCGTCGAATGGATAAATTAAATGACCTTCTCCACGGGAAAAAGAATCTTCTTCTCGTTGGATCAAGTTACGGAGGACTGATGGCCGCCGCCTATGCATTCAACAACGAAAGGAACGTCAGAAAAATGATTCTCCTGGCGCCGGCCCTCAATCTTGCTGAATTCAAACCTTATTCGAAGAAGAAATTGCATGTCCCCGTCATGATCTATCACGGCAGGCATGATGACGTGGTGCCGCCCGAATCAGTCCATGATATTGCCCGAATGGTTTTCACCGATCTGCAATATCATCTCGTCGAAGATGACCATTCTCTCCATGACACATTCAAAGACATGAACTGGGACGAACTTTTAGAGGCGAAACGTCTCGCTGAGAACTAATTGCTTGACAAGATTCATTTGTTCTCTTAACATCCCCGGAAAACATGGAGATTCATAAAGCAAGAATGTATTCAAAAAAAGTGGTCATTCGTTATTCAGCAGACAATGTCGATCAACCCATTATCTGTCAGCTTGTAAAAAAATACGATCTTGCATTCAATATATTAAAGGCGCAGATCTTTCCGCGGAGAGAAGGGGTCATTGTCCTGGAACTGACAGGGTTGAAAGAGGATTTTGATGACGGAATTCGCTTCCTGAAAGAAAGAGGACTTAAAGTTGAGCCCCTCTCAAAGAGTGTCAGTCAGAATACCGATCGATGCGTGCATTGCGGCGCCTGTACGGCCTTCTGCCCGACAGACGCCCTTTATCTCGAACGTCAATCCATGAAGGTTTTTTTTGATCCCGAAAGATGCAACGGATGTGAACTCTGCGTTTCTGCCTGTCCTGCGAGAGCCATGGAAGTCAATCTTTTTTAGAGGGACGTCAGCGTTCCTTGGTGGTCTCCTTACTGTCTTTACTGTCTTTCATAAATTCTCTCAGCTCTTGCGAATATATAACGCCTTTTTCAGCAACGGCCTTCACTTTGTCGTACACGCCTTTCCCCGTTTTAACAACCTTGCCGGTTTTCTCTTTGGCCTTCTGCAGGGTTTCTTGTATATTTTCAGGCATTCGCTTGGGGTCTTTAAAATACATATATCCACCTATGGCCAGAAGCAACAGAATGAGCAACAGGGCTAATTTAATGAGTTTCTTGAAAGTCACGTACACGATTAACAATGCGACAAACACGCCGACTCCAACGGTAAACTGGTGATTCGTCACATATTGTATCAGATTGTCCATATCGAACCTCCCCCGTAAATATGGATATATTTTATTGCAATATTTATGCGAAAGCCAGTATTTCTTTCACCTTGACAAACATTGATGCAGGCGTTTACAGTTTCAAAAGAGAGAAATCATCATGAGGTGTTATTTTGATTAAAGTGGCGTTATCCACACTCGGATGCAAGGTCAATCAGTACGAATCAGCGGGCATTCTTGAAGCCCTCGATACAACGCTTTTTTCCATCGTCCCTTTCAACACAAAGGCTGATTGCTATATTATCAATACTTGCACCGTCACGGGCAGAACGGATTATCAATCAAGGCAGCTCATCAGGAGAGCCATTAAAACCAATCCCGATGCTTCAATCATCGTGACGGGTTGTTACGCCCAAATAACCGCCGAAGAGATAGCCAGAATACCGGGTATCACCCTGATTACGGGGACGGCAGAAAAGGAAAACATCCCTTGTCTCCTGCAGAAGATGGCAAAGGGCAGTCCACAGATTCTCGTGGGTGACATCGGTCAGGTTCACCATTTTTCCGGCCTTTCCCCGAAAAAATTTCCCGGACACACCCGGGCATTCCTGAAGATTCAGGATGGTTGCAACAGTTACTGCAGTTACTGTATCGTTCCATATGCGAGAGGCCGGAGCCGAAGTCTTCCTGAGGAGAAAGTGATCAACCAGATCGAAACCCTGGTCCGGTCCGGTTACAGAGAAGTCGTTCTCACCGGGATCCATCTTGGTATTTATGGCCAGGATCTGCTTCCCCCTTCAACCCTTCTCAATATTCTGAGACACGTGAACGCCAACGGGACAGTGGAAAGATTGCGTCTCAGTTCTATCGAAATAACGGAAGTTTCCAATGATATTATACACCTGATGGCAGATTCCGCCACGATCTGCCGACACCTTCATATTCCTCTCCAGAGCGGCGATGACAGAACCCTCGTTGCCATGATGAGGAGTTACGACGCTGCCTTTTTCAGGAGTCGTCTGGAAGAAATTTACCGCGCCATGCCCGATATAGCCATTGGTCTTGACGTGATGGCTGGATTCCCCGGAGAGGGGGAGGAAGAATTTGAAAACACGCTTCTCCTGATTGATGCGTTCCCCGTTGCCTATATCCACGTCTTTCCCTACTCAGACCGCCCCGGCACAGCGGCTTCACGTCTCCCAGGTGCAGTCAGAGCAGACGAAAAGAAAAAGCGGGTAAAAATATTGAGGGACATCGGGCAAAAGAAAAGAAACGCCTTCGCCGAGAGATTCATAAAGAAAAAACTCTCCGTTCTCGTTGAAGACAAAAAAGACAGGATTACGGGATTAATGAAGGGGTATTCTGACAATTATATCCCCGTTTTGATCACCGACGGAGATTTCAGTCTCTCCCGTAAAATCGTGAATGTTATTCCCGATGATGCCCGTGAGGGCAGACTGTTTGGAAGGACAACGAATCATGACGGATGACCGGGTTTTAACACTTTATAATCTTCAACGGAAACTGTCATATGATTTCAAGGACCCCGGCCTGCTGGACAACGCCCTCATTCATCGATCCTTCGTCAATGAAAATCCGACACTGTCATGTAAAGACAACGAAAGGCTCGAGTTCCTGGGAGATGCCGTCATCGGGCTGTGTACCAGCGATATCCTGATGAAAAAATTTCCCGACTACACGGAAGGCCAGCTTTCCAAAATCAGAGCGTCTATTGTAAACGAACATTCCCTGGCCGACATTGCCAGAAAACTTACCATAGGAGATTACCTTCTCTTGGGCAAAGGGGAAGAAACGTCGGGAGGAAGAACAAAACCATCCATTCTTTCGAATGCTTTCGAAGCCCTTACAGCGGCTATATATCTCGATTGCGGGTTTGAAAATGCATATGACTTTATAAAGGCGGTCTTCGTGCCCCTGATTGAAGAAGGAACCAAAACGGCAATCTACAGTGATTATAAAACAGCGGTGCAGGAAATCTGCCAGAACCGGTTTAAGGATATACCCAAATACATGCTGACTAAAGAATCTGGGCCTGACCATGATAAGATCTTTGAAGTCCGTCTCTCCTTAGCCGGGAACATCACGACGACAGGTACGGGAAAGAGCAAGAAAGAAGCGGAGCAGCAGGCTGCGAAAAGGGCGCTGGAAACATTACAAGAAAACGAAACCAAAATCGAAGCCGGGGAGGATGGGTTGTGCAAATGATCATTCCCATCTTCATCATGCATAGGGGCTGTCCTCATCGATGCATCTTCTGCAATGTCCGGAAGACGGCAGGAAATCAACCGGAGAAGATTTCTGAAGAAGCATTCTGTGAAACCGTAAATAAGTATTTGGAGAGCACGAAGGTGACGCCTCATCGCGTCCAGATTGCCTTTTACGGCGGGAATTTCACAGGAATGGAAAAAGGCGAACAGATCGAACTTTTGAAATTTGCCAGGCCTTTCATAAAAAAGGGGCTTGTCAACGGCATTCGAATCTCAACCAGACCCGACTGCCTTGATGCCGAATGTCTGGAAATGCTCAAGTCATTCCATGTGACAACCGTTGAAATCGGTGCACAGTCCCTGGCGGATGACGTTCTGGTTCTTGCCAAAAGGGGCCATACGTCTGCTGATGTCGCAGATTCAATGAAAATGCTCAAACAACGGGAATTTGAAACAGGAATGCATCTCATGGTCGGACTTCCCGGAGATACCCGTGCATCCTTTGAGCATACTGTCGAGAAGACCATTGCCC
>JAPLJQ010000311.1 GCA_026388495.1 Deltaproteobacteria bacterium
CTTCATGAAAACGCCTTCGAGATCATGAGCCTCTTTGACACAGAACTGGTTCCCGATGAACGCGTCCTGAATGAAGAAATCGTTCATGATTTTTGGAGAATGCATTTTTACGAAGCCCCAAAGGAGTTTACCTCTTATTCCCTGAACAATAACATTAATCCTGAATACTTTCAGAAACTCATCAAGGGTAAACTTTTCAACCCGGAAATGCGGATTATTCCTGAAGCGCTGCCCGTTTCACTCGATGCCCTGACCCCCTTCAGGCAGGCGCGCGAAAAGGTTCGCGAGACATGGCGTAGCGTCCGGAACGACATTGCCGAAAAACTGAGAGACCCCGGATTAAACAAAACAAAATACAAGAATCCGGAAGCCCTCATGGCCATGATGGACGGCTATGTCGATTCGGAGTCGCCTCTCCTCCCCTTCAGCGGGTTCGACAAATTCACCTCATCCTATCTGAAAAATGCCACCAACAAAGGCAAAACAACTCCGAAACACCCCTTCTTCGACGATTGCGAACATCTGAACAAGACGGCTTTCGAGCTTGAGGCACAGATTGAAGGACAGTTGATTTTCCTGAAGGCGGACATATTCCGGTACGCGCGGGAAGAGCTACAGAAAAGAAAAGAGCGGCAAAACATCCAGTCTTTCGACGATCTCCTCAACAACCTTCGGGAAGCCCTGGACCGGGATGGCGGGAAAGTGCTGGCTGGATTGATCCGGAAGCGCTATCGCGCCGCCCTCATTGATGAATTCCAGGATACGGACCCCATTCAGTATGCCATCTTTCAAAATATTTTTGGACTCGAAGGGTCCCCCCTCTTTTTCATCGGTGATCCCAAACAATCCATTTACAGCTTCCGCGGGGCGGATCTCTTCGCCTACATGCGGGCTTCTTGTAACGTCGACACCCGCTATACCCTCACGAGCAACTGGCGTTCCGAGCCCGACCTCGTGCGCGCTGTCAACACCATATTCGAAACGCCGGGGAGAAAGGCCTTTCTCTACGATGAGGTTCCCTTTGAAAGCGCCGACGCGGGGGACGTCAAGGACAGAACACTGCTCATCGTTGACGGCCGTACGGAGCCCCCCCTTCACCTGTGGTTCATCCATTCAGACCGCCTGAAGGATGAAGGGGCTAAAACCAAAAAGAGCCTGACGGTGGATCGCATCGCAGGCGCCCTTGCAGTGGAGATTTCCCGCCTTCTTCAACTGGGCAGAGAAAAAAGGGCGATGATCGGCGCTGAACCGCTTTTTGAAGGACACATCGCCGTCCTGGTCAGGATAAACCGGGAGGCGCGCCTTGTGCAGGACGCCCTGAGAAATAACGGTATTCACAGCGTCCTTCACAGCACGGGCAATCTTTTCGACACACATGAATCCCTGGAAATGGCAAGAGTCCTATCGGGGATCGCGGAACCCCATTCCGATGGCTTGGTGCGCGTCGCCCTCTCGGCGGATATGCTGGGGCTTACAGGAGAAGGATTGGAAAGACTCAGTGAAAGCGAATCCGAATGGGAAGCGTGGGTCACGCGGTTTCGAGACTACAATGACCTCTGGGAGCGGTACGGATTTATCGCAATGTTCCGCCATTTCCTCTCAAAAGAAAAGGTTCGTGAACGTCTTTTAACCTATCCCGATGGCGAACGCCGCCTGACAAACGTCCTTCACCTGATGGAGGTTCTTCATACGGAATCGATCGGACAAAAGCTGGGGATGACCGGTTTGATCAAATGGCTTGCCCGTCAGCGGAACGAAAATACGCTGCGTCTGGAAGAGCACGAGCTTCGCCTTGAAAGCGATGCCCGCGCCGTTAAGATCGTCACCATCCACAAAAGCAAGGGGCTGGAATATCCCGTCGTCTTCTGCCCGTTCAACTGGGGCCATTCGAAAGACAAAACAAAGGAATTTACCTTTCATGATCCGGAAGATAACTGGCGATTGAACCTTGTACTCGATCCGGCAGCCGGTTACGACAAATCCCTCGCGGAAAAAGAGAGCCTCGCAGAAAACATCCGCCTCCTCTACGTCTCCCTCACCCGTGCAAAAAACCGCTGCTACCTCGCATGGGGGCCGTTTAAGGACGCGGGAACATCTTCTCTTGCCTATGTCCTTCATCCGCCGGATGACGGCGCCACGAACATCGTCGAAGCAACGGAGACCAAATTTAAGAATCTTTCGGACACTGACATGCGGCTTGACCTGGAAAGCATCGCCGCGAGGGCAGACGGCGCCATAAGTGTGTATGACATACCGGA
>JAPLJQ010000418.1 GCA_026388495.1 Deltaproteobacteria bacterium
ACCAATACCGGTTGCTCCTACGGGATGGCCTTTGGCTTTCAAGCCGCCCGACGTATTAATCGGAAGCTTTCCCTTCAGGCTGGTTACACCATTTTCAAGTGCAATATGACCCTCACCTTTTTTGAAAAATCCGACTTCCTCGCTTTCCGCAATTTCAAGAATCGTAAATGCATCATGGAGTTCTGCAACATTCACGTCTTTAGGTTTGAGGTCAGCCATCTTGAAAGCCTGGGCAGCGGCCTTCCTGACTGCAAGAAGATCTGTCGGATTATCGCGTTCATGAACACAATGCACATCTGTTGCCTGCCCTACACCTGCAATGCGGATCAGGGGTTTTTTTATTTTCTTGGCGATCTCTTTATTTGCCAGGATCACACAGGCGCCGCCGTCCGATACAGGACAGCAGTCAAAAAACCTCAGGGGTTCAGCGACATACGGATTGTTTGTGGAAGCCTCTGGTGAATCGACGATCCCTTCCATCGTAATCTCCTGGTGAAGATGGGCAAACTTGTTGAACATGGCATTATGATGATTTTTTATGGCCACCATGGCAAGATGCCTCTCCGTTACGCCGTACTTTTCCATGTAGAGTCTTGCAAACATACCGGCCAGCGCCGGAAGGGTCACCCCGTAGATCTGCTCGGCCAGTGGATGGGTCATGGTTGCCACAAATTCAGTGGCATCTAACGCGTTTGCCTCCCGCATACGCTCAGCACCGGTAACCATTACCACATTGTGCATTCCGGAAGCGATCGCCATAAAACCAGTCTTGATCGCGGAAGCGCCCGATGCAGGACCATTTTCGATAGTCTCCGCACCGGCGGGCGTCAGGCTGAGCGTATCGATTACGGCACTGGCAAGGCCGGTTGACCGGTTTATGCGCCCGCCCCCCAGGTTGGCAACGAAGAGATGGTCTATCTCTGTAACGCCGCAATCCTTCATGGCCTCCATTGCAGGAAAAGCGGCGATTTCATAAAGCGGAAAATCAAGCCTTGAGAAACTCGTTATGCCTATTCCAATAACGTATACTTCTTGCATTATTTCGCCCTCCCTTCTTGCTTTGAACGCTGACCCCTGAATGCACTGCCGGTTGAATCATAAACGGAACGGGAAGCTGCGAGCAGGTCCTGTGCCATTACGGGTGGATCGGATGGGGGAAGTATCTCAGCTTTCGCTTTATCGAGCAAATCTTTGGGTACAGGGCGCCTTCCGACTACAAGTGTTCCTCTGGCTTTTTCAAACGTCTCTCTCGTCAAAGCATATGATGGGACCCCGCCGAGTTCATGGATAACTTGGGGCCTTTTCTCAAGATTATATTCAACCAGGAATCTTCTGAACCCGATCGGCGATTCAGCGACGATCATAACCTCTTCGTGATTCAGGTAATCCATGTGGTATTCCATCTTTGCAGCAAAGGCATGAGCGCCGATGCGAAGCCCGCGTCTTAAAGCTATGGTATGCAGGGATACGCCAATGCCCGGCGACAGAGTTCTTCCGTTTACAATGGTAGCAAGTTCGCCGTCGATCTGGCCAATCAAAACGTATTGATCTTGAATTCGATGTACATACTGCCCCAGAAGCTCCGCAAATACGCGAGCGGCCACAATATCGTAAAAGTCTCTTTCGACCTTTATCAGTGGTTGAACATACTCAAGCAAGAGGGGGATTTCATCCCTCTCAACTGATCGAACCACCATCGTTT
This sequence comes from Deltaproteobacteria bacterium, assembly GCA_026388495.1. Lineage (GTDB taxonomy): Bacteria > Desulfobacterota > Syntrophia > Syntrophales > UBA2185 > JAPLJQ01. The sequence continues at coordinate 1,703 of JAPLJQ010000418.1, forward strand.
CTCCGTTTGCAAGCTGCATGAATTTTGCAGGGTATGGCGGAGCATCTGACACTTTCGGACGCAAAAGCCCTTCTAATTCCGTAGCCATATAACCTCCATTAATTAATAGGCATTGTTTGTCTGTCGTACCTTGATAGATAGTTCAAAATAATCAACCACCCCCACCTGGTTAAATTTTCTGCCCCCCTTTCTTCTGAATAATATATCGATAAATTTTATTGTTGGAAATAAGATTTTCTACTGTAGAAGCAAATAATATGCCAAATGAAGTTAAGCTACGTCCATCTCGATTTTTTATTCCGGTTATTGAATGCGGCGGATTCACTTGCCTGTTTGATATCATTGATATTAAGATAAATGTACTTCGGGTTTGATCTTCGCCGCTTATTCTGAAAATGCCATCAAGAGCTCCGGGTAAGATTTTATTTGCAAAAAAATTAGAACTGGCTTATAGGACATCGGGATCGTTATTAGCGCTAATTAGGAATAAATGACCTAAATATATTCCTAATTCTCTTTATTGAACCTGAGGTCATCTGAAATCAGCGGTCTTCGCGAAGAAGCCGTATAATTCGATAAGAACGGGTTCTTTCAATATTCTGGAGTAGAATTAGCTGGAGGGTTAAATATGATTAGACTTAGACCTAAAAAGAGCCTGTTGATCTTTTCACTGGACAAGAACATCACCCAGTTCCTGTACGACACGATACATGAAGTCATCGGCCATGAAGTAAAAATGTTCGCCCTCTCTTCTGGGCAAAAACCGAAATCGAAAATAAACCCCGATTTGATCATGTTATCCAATGAGTCAGTAAGACAGGAGGCGTTGAGTCTATTTCCCAATACCCCCATTCTTCTACCAAAAAGAATAATAACCTGCTTTAATCTCGAAAAGCTGCTCAGACTCCCTAAGAACCATAAG
>JAPLJQ010000297.1 GCA_026388495.1 Deltaproteobacteria bacterium
CCGCCACGTGCGTTCCCGATTTGTCACCCCGACTGATAAACAAAGCCCCTGTACCGGATATCTTTTTGAGGGCATCTGCCGCTGTCTTCAACCCTTTGATCCCCGCGGGATCACCGGCAGGACCGACAATGACAAAGTCATTGTACATCAGGGGGATTCTCTCCGTGCCGAACCCCCCTTTGATAAATTTTTCCTCGAGGGATTTTGCATGGGCCATGACCAGATCGATATTCCCCTTTTCGGCTATCTTCAGGGCCGCTCCCGTTCCGGCGCCCACATGCCGCACCCGAATCCCTGTATCTTTTTCAAACCGATCTTCCAAAGCACCGACAATGCCTGAATCAATAGGACCGATTGTGCTGGCCATGAGGACAAACTTGCCATCCTGCGCCACGGACAAACCGGGAATTAATACGAACAGGCACAATAAAACGATCCACAACCACTTTTTCATATGACACCTCTTTCTCCTAAATGATAATTCTGAAAAACTGCCAATTATGTCATTTCGACTGACGGGAAAAATCTATTTAAATTTTGGATTTCTCGTCGCTGACGCTCTTCGAAATGACAATATTGAAGTTCCCAAAATATTATTCATGCAAGGTCAAGCCGTCGAATACAGAATCTTCCCCGAATCGCTGAAGTCGTAACTCCCTAATTTCTCCACCCCCTTTCGAAACTCCCTTGAATTAAGAACATCCATGATGGCCTGTACCCCTTTTTGAAAAAATGTTGATTGATCAAGAACCATATCGAAGCTCTCCCGCGTAATCGGTACAAATGAAAGGCCTAAGAGTTTTGAAACCGCTGCGGTGGCGATTCCCACATCCGCCTCCCCGGAAAGGATGGAAAGGCCCACTTCAAAATGGGTATAAACCTCCCTGTCATATCCGGTGATGCGATCAGGCGATAACCCCAGTTGTCCCAGATGGTAATCGAGAAGCACCCTCGTCCCTGAGCCCTGCTGGCGGTTGATGAATTTCAAATCCTCTTTTGCCAGATCATCAAACCATTTGATGCGATGGGGATTATCCGGCGCTGTTATAAACCCGATGTCCCGGTAAAACAGGTTGACCACAACGGGCTTGATCCTGGGTAAGCAGGTGGAAAGGTAGGGAATGTTATATTTGCCGCTTTCAGGATCAAAGAGATGAGACCAGGCAATGTCTGTGTAGCCGTTGTCAAGGGCGGCAAGCCCGTTCATGCTCCCCATGTTTGCGGAAAATAAATAAAGATCGGGATACGCTTTTCTCACGTAGGTTTGAAGAACATCCAGGACAGGATCATTGCTGCCCGCTGCAAGCAAAGCCCCCTCAATTTTTCTGCTTTTCTGCTGCGCCTGTGCAAGCCCTTCCCTGGCCTTCGATTCGATCCATTCATCTATCAGTTTCCTCGGGAAAATCCATTTGCCAGTAGCCCGTGTAGCGGGTATCCGCCCTGCCCTGATCAGGGCATAAACCTGTTTCTCATGAACATCGAGATATGCGGCCACCTCTTTTGTATTCATCATTTCATCGGACATCATCACCCCTCCGAACATAAAACGTATAATCGAACACCCATTACATTTCAAGTTAAAAAGTTAACTTATGATTACAATATACTACTAAATATTACAAAATATAACCATAGAAAAGGGGTTCATGCCTACAAGACTGTGTTACATCAGGGGGAAATGTCATTCCGGCTTGGAGACTGTGTCACAATAGGGGAAAATGTCATTCCGAACGAACGTGATGAATCTTAATATGTTAATATTATTATTCATTTAGATTTCTCGCGTTGCTCGAAATGACAAAAAGAGAATTATGGCATAGTCTCTTCGCCTGCCCTCGAAAGTAATTGTCGGGGGCGGAAACGCAAATTTCAGGTGAAATGCGACTTTTAACAACGTGTCACGTTTGACGGTTTCGTAAAAAGTCTCCCTATCTGTCATTCCCGCGGAGGCGGGAATCCAGGCAGCGTGTATCTATATGAAAATACTGGATTCCCGTTTTCACGGGAATGACAAGCAGCACCGAAATTTGACTTTTTTCGAGTCCGTCACATTTGATATTGCCAAATTTTTATCCCTCCTGTAAGGATACCTGCATGAAGCGTGTCGACGGTATCACAAGGCCTCTATTTAAAAGGCTGACCGGAAAACTCATTGTTTCCATCACCCTTCTTGCTGTACTCTTCCCCCTGTCCCTTTTCGCGACACAACCGTCCGACATTCGTCTGACAATTCTCCATGTGAACGACACCCACGGATACATTCTTCCCTATAGAGAAACGGGCTCGAAAAATAACACCATGGTCGGCGGAGCCGCCTACCTGGCGAGGCTCATTGAAGACGAACGGTCAAAAAATCCGGAAGGGACGCTTCTCCTTTCAGCAGGAGACATGTTCCAGGGAACGCCGATCTCCAACTTTTTTAAGGGCCAGCCCGTCATCGATGTGATGAACGATTTGAAATTTGACGCCATGGCCGTCGGAAACCACGAATTTGACTGGGGATTCGATGTATTTAACCGGATGCTGTCATCCGCCCGATTTCCCTTTCTGTCCTCCAACATGAAAAGCGGAAAGGATCAATACTTTCCGGTGGTAAAACCATATATCATCGTTCACCGTAAAAACGTGAACATCGCTGTCATCGGCATCATCACCACGGATTTGCCCTATCTCTCGAAACCTGATTCAACGGGCAAGATCACCGTCCAGAATCCTGAAGACATCCTTCCGGAACTCATAAAAAAGGTGATGGAGGAAGGGGCCCACATCGTCCTAGTTCTTTCCCATCTGGGTGTTGAAGCAGACAAGGAACTCGCCAGGCGGGTTTCAGGAATCCATGTCATTGTGGGGGGACACAGCCATACGGCCCTGGAAACACCGGTTACCATCGGAAACACGACAATCGTTCAGGCGGGCTGCTACGGATTATATCTTGGGGTTTTGGAGCTTGAAATCGAGACGGGAGCCAATCCCGTCTCATACCAGATCATCAGGGGAAAACTGAAAAATGTCCTTGCCGGACCGGACCGGTTATATGACGAAACCGTGGCCGGAATCGTCAACGGCTACCACAACCGGATAAAAAATGACTTCGCCGGGGTGGTCGGGAAAGCAGCCGTTGACCTGCTCAGAGAGGATCAACGGGAATCCAATGTCGGGAATCTCGTCTGCGACATGATGAGAGAAACCACAGGCGCTGACATCGCCCTTCTCAACAGCCGGTCCATCAGAACGGACATCCCCAGAGGCAACATTACCCTGCAGCAGGTCGATGCCCTGCTGCCGTTTGACAATGTCCTCGTCACCATGACCCTGACGGGGAGGCAGGTTATGGAAATACTGGAACACAGCGCAACGCAGCCCTATAGCCGGCTACAGGTCTCCGGCATCATGATCACGCACGATTTGTCGAATGCCGGGGGCAAACTGGTAAAGGACGTCCGGGTCGGCATGAGGCCTCTTGATTTGAACAAGACCTATAGAATAGCGACCAACGATTTCCTTGCCGCCGGCGGCGACAGATTTGTTACCTTCAGGGAGGGGAAAAATATCTTATTCGGAACAGACCTGCGAAACGCCTTCATATCCTATCTGAAAAAACACTCTCCCGTTCAGCCACGAATAGAGGAGCGGATTATCATAAATAAATCACCCCAGGTCTCGCCTCTTTCCTTATCCATTCAGACGCCAGGTTTTTTTACGAGTGATTATACCAAACTCCCCATTTATGGCAATCATAGCAATGGTGGGATATGATTGTCGCACCCAGCCAGTGCCTAACATATACACTCCCGCAACGGGGACATTTTTTCCCATTACAACTTCCAAATCCCGATCACTCCAAATGGTGTATCAATGTAATATTTTGAATCGGGGAACACATCTATTCTGCCTCTACATAACGGACATTTAACTCGGTATCCATATTCTACGACTACAAACTCCTTGCTGCAATATGGGCAGGTAGCTCTATCTTCCTCCATCATTTTCCCTCCGCTAATTTACAAAAATATTTCCGGAATCAATTTGCTACGGCGGGACTATATGAAATAAAATTCTGTGTCAAGAGGATTTTTACCACAAAATATGGGGTGCGTTACCGATCACTGTGTGAGTGATGTACCGCGTCGGCTGTCTTTTTATTACTTCGGCAACAATATATGTCAAAGCCGTCATTCCCGCGAAAGAGGGAATCAAGAATTGGACTGGATGCCAGATCAAGTCCGGCATGATATTAGATATTTAATTGCAGGAGAAATGATTGATCCAGAAAGATGCGCTCAGCGGCGCGCAGCAGCATGTCCGTTGCATCCGGTTGTTCGGTCATTCTTCAGTCATAATGCCTTATAGGAATCTCGCCTTCGTCAATTCGCGTTGAGCGGCACTTCGGACAACGAGGGGGTGCGTCGAGGCAATAGTTCCCGCCACATATGCATGTTCCGGCAATAGCATTAATTCCTCTGTTGTATTCATCTTCGGATATCGGCTCAACTTGTACGTGGTCTTGCATGTATCTATCATGTTCTGAACTCGCAACACAATTACGGCATCCCTATTCTTTTCACGTAGCGCAGGTGCAGCTCGCCAAGTTCATCAAAACCTATGCCCTTCGTCTTTCCACAATTCTCACAGCGAACGAGGTGATAGAATACCCCGCCACCGTGGAGAACTGTGAAGGAGATACGACATTCAGGGCATTTAGCTTCAAATACATCCGTCA
>JAPLJQ010000337.1 GCA_026388495.1 Deltaproteobacteria bacterium
ACCATCAAGGGGGTCAGCGCCCGGTATTGCCCCTCTTTGGAAGACAAGGTGATGCGTTTCTCCGATAAGGACAGGCATCCCGTCGTTCTGGAGTTTGAGGGACTGGAGACGGAAGAGATCTATGCCAAGGGCCTGGGCAACAGCATGCCCCAGGATCTTCAGGAGCAGATCATTCACAGCGTTCCCGGCCTTTCGCAGGCCGAGGTGATGCGATCCGCCTACGCCATCGAGTACGATTTTGTGCAGCCGACGCAGCTCCGGCGGACCCTGGAGACGAAGCTCGTTTCAGGATTATTTCTGGCCGGCCAGATCAACGGCACATCGGGCTATGAGGAAGCGGCGGCTCAGGGCCTGTGGGCCGGCATCAACGCGGCCCTGGCAGTTTACGGGAGGCCGCCTTTTATTCTGGACCGATCCGAGGCCTATATGGGGGTCATGATCGACGACCTGGTGACCAAAGGAGTGGATGAACCCTACCGGATGTTTACCTCCCGTGCGGAATACCGCCTGATCCTCCGGGAGGACAACGCGACGATCCGCCTGATGGGGAAAGGGCACGATCTGGGGCTGATTTCCCGGGATCATTATCAGAACCTCCGGGAACGGGTTCGTCAGATTGAGGCGGGGTTGCAGCGGCTGTCTTCCATTAAAATATATCCCGGAGCGGATGTCATGAAAACCCTTGAGGAAATAGGGACGCCCCCCATCAAGAGTCCCGTCACGCTCTATCAGCTCCTCAAGCGGCACGAGATTGCCTATGATGATCTGAAAGTCTTTGAGGGATGGGAACCCATTCCGGATCGACTGATTAAAAAACAGATTGAGATACAGGCAAAGTACGAAGGATACATCCAGCGACAGCTCGAAGCCGTTAATAAAATGAAAACCCTTGAAGAAAAGAAGATCCCCAGGACAATGGATTACGCCGCCGTCCCCGGTCTATCCAATGAATTGAAAATGAAACTGATGAAGGTGGAACCCGCAACCATCGGCCAGGCGGAACGCATTCCGGGGATGACCCATGCGGCCGTCACGGCCATTCTGGTCTTTATGAAAAAAGCGGAGCTTGAAAGAGCCTTTCTGCAGAAAAATAATGATCCTACCCCTTAATCGTTCTTACCCCTGTTATCCCGTCTCTGCCGCTGACACAAAAAGAACATTATTGAACCTGTTTTTAAAAAAGTACAATAAAGTACAATTTAGTATTGACATGTTAATCGCCCTTACCCCTGTTATTCCGCCTCTGTCGCTGACACGGGAAATACATTGTTCAACCTATTTTTTTTAAAAAAGTACAATTATGTATTGACATGTCATTTCATTCCGTGTAAAAGTCATCGGCAAAGTATGGCCGATTGCCGATGGGTTCAGTTTTTACCAGCGACGAAGATGTTGAGAGAAAATCCCTGATGATCCTGCGTATCCTCCATGAAGCCGGAGGTCCTCTGGGGTCCCGTATCCTTGCCCGGAAGATGCAGGAGAGGGGCTTTATGCCAAGTGAGCGGGCGGTCCGTTATCATCTGCAACTCATGGATGAACGGGGACTCACGAGGCTGGTGGGTAAAAGGGACGGGCGGGCTATTACGGACATGGGCATTGACGAAATTGATGATGCCAGGGTCCATGATAAGCTCGGCTTTGTGATATCCCGCATAGAGAGTCTCGCCTTCCGGACGACCTTTGATCCAATAAAGTGCCGTGGTTTCCTCCCAATGAACATTACCCTTTTCCCCAGCGATCGTTTTGGAGAAGCGCTGGATGCCATGAAGACTGCATTCAATGCCGGCATTTGCGTTAGTGATCTTGTGTCTGTCAGCAGGGAAAACGAGAGGTTGGGCGAACACCTTGTCCCTAAGGGAAAGATCGCGCTTGCAACAGTCTGCAGCATCGTGATCAACGGTGTACTCCTCAAGGCTGGCGTCCCCATGGATTCCAAGTTTGGAGGCATCCTCCAGGTGAAGAACGGCAAGCCCCTCCGCTTCGCTGAGTTTATCTATTATTCGGGCACCTCTCTGGACCCATCGGAAGCCTTTATCAGGGCGAAGATGACCTCTGTCCGGGAAGTGTCTGAAAAGGGCGAGGGGAAAATCCTCGCCAACTTCCGAGAAGTCCCCGCCCTCTGCCGCAGTGTGGTGGAAAAAATTCTCCCGAAATTGAAAAGCGCGGGGATTAGCGGGGTGATGACCACGGGCGAAGCAAGCGAACCGATTTGCCAGGTTCCAGTGGATGTGAACAAGCTCGGGGTGATTCTTATCGGCGGATTGAATCCCGTGGCCTGCGCCCAGGAAGCAGGAATCGAAGGGGAAACCCGCGCCATGTCCAGCGTAATGGAATACCAGGAATTAAGGAAATTTTCAGAGGTCTGCCGCGAAAAGTGGTAAGCGCTCTCGTAGGCAGTTACGCATAACCCATTAGCTCTTATTGAAAAAAGTCGAATTTATTTAATGTAGAGGAGGAAAAAGAGGATGAATTTGAGACAACCAAATGCAAACGAGGCAACAGGAACTTTTAACCGCTCCAAGAGCGTGGTCCCGCTGTCGGGTATATGTACCCGCTGCGTGGACGGCTGCCGAGGCGGCTGCGAGATCTGGCTATCCGCCTTCAGGGGGCGAGAAGTTCTCTACCCCATAGGTTTCGGAGAGATAACCGCCGGCGCCGATAAAAATTACCCCATTGATTACTCCCATCTCAGCATCCAGGGCTACGCCGTGGGCGCTGAGGGACTGCCGAAGGGCGTTGTGCCCGGTCCCGATACGGCCCTTTTTCCCGTCGTCGACACGGAAACGGAATATGGCTGGACGAAAAAGGTCAAAATGAAAATGCCCATCTTCACCGGCGCCCTGGGTTCAACGGACATCGCCCGCAGGAACTGGGAACATTTAGCAGCAGGCGCTGCCATCTCAGGCATCACCATCGTCTGCGGTGAGAATGTCTGTGGCATTGATCCTGGTCTGGAACTGGACAAGAATGGTAAAGTCAAGAAATCCCCCGAGATGGATCGCAGGATAGAGACATACAAACGCTACCACGAAGGATATGGCGAGATTCTGGTCCAGATGAATGTTGAAGATACAAGATTCGGTGTTGCTGAATACGTTCTCAATAAGCACAATCTGGATACGATCGAGCTAAAATGGGGACAGGGCGCGAAGAACATCGGCGGCGAGATCAAAGTCGGTTCGCTCGAAAGGGCACTTGAACTCAAGAAGAGAGGCTATATCGTCCTTCCCGATCCGACCCTCAAAGAAAACCAGGCGGCCTACAAGGACGGAGCCATCAAGGAATTCGAGCGACATTCCCGCCTCGGATTTGTGACCCAGGAAGGCTTCATGAAGGAAGTGGCGCGTCTCCGAAAAGTGGGGTTCAAGCGAATCACCCTCAAGACGGGCGCCTACTCGGCTATGGAACTGGCCATGGCCATTCGTTACTGCTCCGACGCGAAGATAGACCTTCTTACTATCGATGGCGCACCTGGCGGAACAGGTATGAGCCCCTGGCCCATGATGACCGAATGGGGTATCCCTTCCTTCTATCTGCATTGCCTCACCTATCAATTCTGTGAGATGATGAAGAAAAAGAAAATCCGCGTGCCCGACATCGCGGTAGCAGGCGGTTTCTCCACAGAGGACGGGGTTTTTAAAGCCATCGCCATGGGCTCTCCTCATGTCAAGGCCGTCTGTATGGGAAGAGCGCTTATAATCCCCGCTATGGTAGGCAAGAATATCGGCGAATGGATTAAAAACAAGGAGCTGCCCAAGACCGTTTCCAGGTTTGGGACCTCTATCGAAGAAATTTTTGTATCTTACGAAGATTTGAAGGCTAAATACGGCAAGGAAATAAAGAATATCCCTACCGGAGCCCTTGGTATTTACACTTTCAGTCAGAAATTCAAAGCCGGCCTGCAGCAGCTGATGGCGGGAACACGGAATTTCAACCTCTCTCTTGTTGGCCGCCAGGATATCATGGCGCTGACGGAAGAATCCGCGAAGGTCTCGGGCATTCCTTACGTGATGGATGCCTACAGAAAAGAAGCGGAAAGAATCCTCTTGAAGTAATCTAACCTTTTTACCGGGCGCCGTTACGGGTTATGCGGCGCGGCGCCCGGACATGCCCTTACATAACACTATGAAGCCGCTCCTTTTCCTTCGGGTAAAAAAAGGGCGGCTTCATGTTGTTTGGTCGTCTGAATAAATTCTATAACATGTGGCGGGTACACTGAAAGCCTTTGCCAAGATCGCATCGGACACAGGCGCCTATCATACCGGGCGCCATGACCGTCTGTGATTCGCACTTCCCGCACAGAGACTCTTCGCCCCGTTTCATAGGTCCGCCGCAGGGTGTGACCGACATGGGACAATAGAGGGTGCAGGAACCGCAGTTTTTGCAGAATTCGGGTCGCGTGGCGAAGGGAAACTCGACGCGGCGGTTCTTTCCCCGTCCGACGAAGCCCAGGGCATTGGCCCGCCACATTTCCGTGCAGTAGCGCACGCAGCGCCCGCACTGGATGCAATTATCGTTTCTGAAGGGGTAACGGACTTCCTTTACACCGCAGCGAACGGCAACATCCTGGATCGCCTTGGAGTTGGGCGCCTGAGCAACAAGCAGTTCTGCGATGTTGCGCCGAAGCTTCTGGATTTTCTCCGTATTGGTGCGGATCACCATGCCTTCCTGCGCCGTCAATGTGCAGGAGGCGGTAACGCTCGCCCCTCCGTTTTTCACGTTCTCCACAATGCAGATGCGGCATGCCCCCGTATCCTTCAGGAAAGGAACATGGCACAGATGGGGAATGCATATCCCGCATTCGAGGGCCGCGTCAAGCACGCTCGATCCCTTTGTTGCCCGCACCGGAGTGCCGTCAATCGTCAATGTTACAGTTTGCATCATCATTCACCTCATTATCCGACTGCGATTGCATCATATTTACATTCCGTTACACAAATGCCGCATTTCAGGCATACCTGCGCCTCGATGGCATGGACCTTCTTCTTTTCCCCTTTGATGGCATCGTAAGGACAGGACCGCAGGCAGACTCCGCAGCCGGTGCACTTTTCAGCAAGTATATCATAGTGAATAAGCTCCTTGCATACACCTGCAGGACAGCGCTTCTCGTCCACGTGGGCGGTATATTCATCGGCAAAATATCTCATTGTTGATAAAACCGGATTGGCCGCCGTCTTTCCCAGTCCGCACAGCGACGTCTCTGCCACGGTCTCTGCCAGCTCTTGCAGAAGGCTGATCTGTTCACGACTGCCGCGGCCTTCAGTGATATCGGTGACGATCTCCAGCATCCGATCCACGCCTACACGGCAGGGAACACACTTGCCGCAGGACTCGTCCTGGAGGAATTTCAAAAAATACTTTGCCACGTCCACCATGCAGGTTCCCTCATCCATGACGACCATGCCGCCGGAACCCATCATCGAGCCCATCTCATAGAGTGTATCGAAATCAACGGGGATATCAAATTTGCTCACAGGCAGGCAGCCGCCGGATGGACCGCCGGTCTGCACCGCCTTGATGGCCTTTCCGGTTTTGGGGCCGCCGCCGATTTTAAAAATAATATCATGCAGCGTAGTTCCCATGGCAATCTCGACAAGGCCTGTGTTTTTTACCTGTCCGGTGAGGGCGAAGATCTTTGTGCCCTTGCTGCCCCTGGTTCCCTTGGAGGCAAACCAGCCGGAACCGTTTACAATGATGGAAGGGACATTCGCCCAGGTTTCTACGTTGTTTAGAACGGTTGGCTTGTTCCAAAGTCCTTCCTTGACGGTATGGATATCCTTAGGGTGCGGCTCCCCGACTTTGCCTTCCAGCGAACTCATGAGCGCCGTGGACTCGCCGCAGACGAAAGCGCCACCGCCCCGGGCGACCTCCACGTCAAAGGAAAAGGAAGAGCCAAGAATGTTCTCGCCGAGAAGTCCCATCTCCCGGGCCTGCTTCACAGCCAGCTTTACATGCTTCACGGCCAGCGGGTATTCATTCCGGACATAGATATATCCCTGTCGAGCACCTACAGCCCAGGCGCCGATCATCATTCCTTCAATAACCAGGTGCGGGTTTGCCTCAAGGACGCAGCGGTCCATGTAAGCCCCCGGGTCTCCTTCGTCGGCGTTACAGACTACATATTTCTCGTCTTCCGGCACAGACCGCGCCTCGGCCCATTTTCGGCCCGTGGAGAATCCGCCTCCCCCGCGGCCCCGGAGACCGGATGACTTCATTTCTTCAATGACCGTCTTGGGAGCTATGCCCGTAAGGGTCTTGGCCAGAGCCTTGTATCCGCCGACAGCAATATAATCCTCGATGGAGCAGGGATCCAAAAGTTTGCTGTACTTCAGAAGCTGACGATCCTGTGCGCTGTAAAAAGGGATCTCAGCCTCCGTTTTGATCTTCTTACCGGTTAGAGGATCGGTGTAGAGGAGTCGATCGACGACCTCTCCATTCTTCAGCGTTCTTGAAACAATCTCCTGTGCATCGGCTGCCGTAAGATGACAGTAGAAAAAGTTGCCCGGCTCCACGACCATTAACGGACCCTGCTCGCAGAAACCATGGCAGCCTGTGGTTCGCAACAGCACTTCATGATCAAGCCCCTGTTTAACAATTTCTTTTTTAACGGCATCGACGACCGAGAGACATCTCGTAGCCTGGCATCCCGTACCCCCGCAAATAATGACGGTTGAGCGGATTTTTTCTCTTTGGGCTATAACCTTTTTCCGAAGGTTTTCCAGTTCTTCAAAATGTTCTAATTTACGCATTGGATGCCTCCTTTCTCTTGGCAACCCTGGTTTTATCGATAATCCTGCGAAGCTTACCCGGAGTCATGTGGTCCAGGTACGATCTGTTCTGAACGACGATAGGCGCCAGGGCACAGGCTCCGAGACAATTCACGCATTCAACAGTGAAAAGACCGTCCTTGGTCGTATCGCCGGGCTCAACCTTCAATTGTCCCTTGACCTGGTCGATCAGGAGATCGGAACCTCTCACGTGACAGGCCGTACCTGTACAGATCGTGAACACATTTTTGCCGCGGGGCTTTAGAGTAAAGGCCTTGTAGAAGTTGACTACTCGATATACCTCCATAACAGGCACACCAAGCTCTTTCGCAACTGTCTTCATGGCATCCTGCGGGATGTATCCGCAGATTTCCTGCACGTCCTGCAGGACCTCAATGAGTTGGCTGGGCTGGCTTCGCCTCCCCTCCAGGATGGGATCTATCGTGGTCATGGACATTTGGGCCTCCCTCATTTTTGTTATTGATTAGTGTCTGACTACCTGTTAAAATAACAAATGTAAATGCAGTTAAAATGCACTCATAATGCCAATAAATCATAGGCAGATATGTCACCAGTATATTACCCATATTTTACACATATAATATTGGCACAGGGAGGTAACATATAATGAAGCCATTGCCGATAACTCCAGTCAAAAAAGACGTTCAGGAGCAGTTCAACCCAGGCGATTTGCTTTCCTACCTCTGGCGAATCCCCCAGAATTCCGAGATGGAACCGGAACAGATTGAACTTGCCCTCCGCGAGCGCATCAAGGAATTGAACTGCCTTTACGGAATTGCGAGGCTGGCCGAGCGCTATTACGATTCCATGGATGATTTTCTGAAATATCTTGTGGACTTCCTCCCTCCCTCCTGGCAATACCCGGAAATCACTTGTGCGCGCATCGTCTTCGAGGATCGGACCTACCGGAGCAAGAATTTCAAAGTGACAAAGTGGCGCCAGTCGGCACAGATTCTTGCCTATAATGAACCCGTAGGTGAGGTGGCTGTCTTTTATCTGGAGGAGCGCCAGGCGGCTGATGAGGGCCCATTTCTCAAAGAGGAACGGGTTTTGATTGACGAGGTGGCTCGGCGGATCGGCGCCATTGCCATCCGTATTTCCGCTGAAAAAGAACTGCAGGTGATCAATAAACAGTTGAGCGTGGAACGCACGGCACTGCAGGAAGCAAACGCAGCATTACGAACAGTGCTGGCAAAAATTGAGGAGGAGAAACAGCGAATCTACAAAGATGTACAGGCGAACATCGAAAAGGTTATTATGCCGATTTTGAATGCCCTCGCCATCGAAATGCCGAAGAATCAGCGGAAGTACGTAGATATTCTGAAAAACAACCTGGAAGAGATCACATCTCCTTTTATTAACCGTTTTTTATATAAATTTCAGTCGCTGACTCCCACGGAAGTCAGCATCTGCAATCTGATCCGGAACGGAATGAGGAATAAGGAAATCGCAGAGCTCCGGGGCGTCTCCGTTGCAACCATAAACCGGCACCGCGAGCACATACGGAAAAAGCTCAAGATCAGCAACAGTGACGTCAATCTCACAACCTACCTGCAGTCGCTCCTGTAAGCGAAATCGTTAAATCTGATCTATACCCCCGGAGCTATGACTCCGGATCTATGACCATGGACAGGATACTTTTTTTATTAAGCGGTATCTATCTAATTCTTGATCTCAAGGTCTGCAATATTTTGTCTTGAAATCGTTATTTCTCTATCTTCTGTTTTAACCTTGACATTCATGAACCCCAGTATTTGATATGTTCCGTTTTTAAACTCAGCAGAGTCAAAACGAACGGCATAATCCAATTGTCGGTTTGACGATTCCCCGACTTTTACCCACGTCTGAGTTCCTTTTTTTCTGATAAACCAGGCATTGGAGACGCCAATGGGATAGCCAGAGATGCTTAAGTCTTCCAAGTCCTTTTTCAGTAATTCATCATTATAATTTTCTCTCAGGACGACGCATCCATAATATTTTTTTATAGCAATAGTAGGCACTATAAATTGAGGACCCCAACGGACAGCAGATAAATTGACTACCATGATTCACCTCCTCAATCATGCAATTAAGCCCAAATCATGGGCCACCTTAATCAACCCGCATGATTCAAAATTGCAAAATTTATTCCTCAAAGGAAGTGATCGGTAAATATTTAATTGCTTATAATTACTGGATAATTTTGACAGCTACTGCGGGCATGTTGTTTGTTAATAGTTACAAATTTGTATTTTTACTCTTAATAAGGCACAATAATGTACCTTCAATTCATCATTCTTCAGTAAGACAAGGTCGGTGGTAGTTTACTGTTAAATTCTATGATCTTCCCTTACGATAACCCTGCTTCCGCCATGGATGCTTGTGTTCCAATTCTTGGGAGCTTTAACGGATTTCAGTCGATCGAGTTCACCGATATTTTTAAGTCTCTGGTATATGAGTTGCCAGGCGCAGGGGCGATCGGCCCTCACCTCGCACCGGTCTTCCCTTGAACCCCCGCAGGGACCGTTAAGCATATGTTTTGCGCACCGGGTTATGGGGCAGATGCCGCCGTATTCATGGAGAACGCATTTACCGCAGGCGATGCATTTTTCCGTCCAGGTGGCCCTTTCCTCAAGGATACCGATGAACTCCGTATCAAGGCCTGCATAAACCGGTTTGTTATATCGCTCGGCAATAGCTTGCACCCCCGCACCGCAGCCAAAAGAAAGGACGACATCATTTCTGTTGATCGCCTCGGCCGCCTTTTCTATAAAGATGTTATCGCACTGCCGTTCAATCGTGAGTTCTTCAACCTCAAAAGAGAGGTTCTTTAACCTTGAAGCTATGCGCAGCGCCGACGCGTTGATGCTGACTTCGCGTTCACCCCCGGCCAGGCATACCGTAACGCACGTACCGCACCCTAACATGAGGATCTTCTTTTGGCCTTTTAATATATCGATGAGTTCGGGAACGCTTTTCCTTTGTGCTACTATCATACATTCATCTCCGCATTTTTTGATTGATTAACTTTCCTTAACGGGCTTGGCCCAAGGTTCTTCAGCGTCGCCAGCATATCATTGATGTGATCGACAAGCGGCCTTGCCCCTGCCGCCGATACGTTGACCATTCGGATGCGTTCCCCCTCCAGGCCACACTCGGAAAGGAATTTCTGCGTATACCCTACCCTGCGCTTGGCCAGAAGATTACCTTCCGTGAAATGGCAGCCGCCTTCCAGGCACCCGGCGACAAGAATTCCATCGGCGCCCTTTTCAAAGGCCTTCATAAAAAACTCCACCTCCAGCCTTCCCGTACAGGGTGTTCTGACAATACGAACATTCGTGGGATACTGCAACCTCATGGAACCTGCCAGATCTGCGGCCGAATATGAACAATACTGACAGCAGAATGCAATAAGCAGCGGTTCAAAACTTTCATTACTCATAAAATGCCTCTACCTTAATTACAGTCGACAGTTAAATGATGCTCCAACAGGTTATCCAGCATCATGTTAAACTGCTTGGACTCAAAATGATTGAGTTGTATGGCACAGGCAGGACATTCGGAAACACATATGCCACAACCCATGCATTTTGCTGCCGCAATCTCGCCCTTGTTATCGACATTCACAAAAGGCGCACTATAGGGGCAAACATGGACGCAGGTCATGCAGGAAATACACTTGTCCTGGTTGACCTCGGAAACTTCGGCGCCGATGTCCAGGTGCGTTTTCGAGAGTACGGTGGCCGCCCGTGAGGCGGCGGCGCGGGCCTGAGAAATATTTTCGTCGATCATCTTGGGTGAATGGGCCAGGCCGCACAAATATATGCCCTCAGTGGCGAAATCTACGGGACGGAGCTTGACATGGGCTTCCAGGAAGAAACCGTCGGCATTGAGCTGCAATTTGAGCATATCCGATAACTGCCTGTTGCCGGCGGGGGCGCCGATTCCCGTGCTCAGGATGACATTGTCGGCCTCAATTTCAATGATATCATTGACATCGGGGCTTTCGACCGTAACCGTAAGACCGTTGCCGAGAGAGACAACCGGTTGTTTTGCTTCGTCATACCGGATGAAGACGATGCCGGCTTCCCGGGCCATCCGGTAATACTTCTCCCGGAAACCATAAGTCCTGATATCGCGGTACAGGATATAAACATTGGCATCGGGACTTTTCTTCTTGATGTTCAGGGCATTCTTAACCGCTATGGAACAGCAGATGCGGCTGCAATAGGGGTGTTTATCATTGCGGGACCCGACACATTGAATCATGACAATGTTCTTGCCCTGACTCTTAAACTTGTCGGCGTGGAGGAGCTGTTCCAGTTCCATTTGGGTG
>JAPLJQ010000427.1 GCA_026388495.1 Deltaproteobacteria bacterium
GAAGGTTCAGGCTGCAGCACCTGTTCATCATACTGGGATTCATTCCGTTCTTCGCCCTCCTGTCATATTACTACTACATCAATTCCGGAGATCCTTTCCTGCAGAACACGGTGATGACGAAGATCCAGTTGTTCAACTTTAACGCCCCCTGGACCCTCCCCATGCTGAAGAAATGCAAAATCGGTTTTCTCGAAATCGTCGGATATACTGGCGGACTCTTCGAATACACGAAGTATACGTTCGCTTTTAAGCCCTATTCACACGGGGTGGTTAACTATTTTACGAGCTATTACCACCTGATGCTGCTCGGCGCCATCATCTGGGCTGTACATTTTCGGAAGCATTTCACGTCCTATAATAACAGGATAATCGCCATATTGCTGATATGGGCTGTGGCCGGTTACATCACACTGGAGTTCGCGCCCGTTTCGATCGGCGAAATATTCTCGAACAATAGATATTGCCTCTTCCCGAAAGACCCACGTTTTCTCCTGTACATGAGCATCCCCGTCGTGTGCATCGGGGCCTTTTGTTTCTACAGTATGCGCCGACACAGAAAACTCATGTTCACCTGCCTGCTTTTTGTTGCAGCCGTTTCAATATTCAGCCTGAATACGATCAGAAACTACTATCACGACGGTATAAAAGACGTCATCGAAGCCGCCGCCTATATCAAAGCGCACCCAGAAAAAACATACTATACGGATTATCTTGCGAGCGGTTTTCTGAGATATCGGCTGCAATACAATCCCATCTACAAAATTGTGGACATCGGAAACCTTAAAAGTGAGGCGGAGCTTGGCGATGGCATTCTCATACTTGGGGGCGCGCGCGGCGTCGACGTACTCGGCGCCGTACCCCTGGAAATTATTCCACAGTGGGCCAAAAAACAGTACTTTGGACTCCGGAAAAGCAATCCCGCCTGCATCAAAGAGTTGCACAACCCACCACCGTATTCCAACATCCGCTACAGGAAATACAACATGAAAATCTTTACCGTCGCTGGCGCGAAAAGATCAAATCCATAAAAGACGCCAATTAAATACCATGCGGGCCGCAGGGTGGCGGTGCGGAACGCCTTCCGCTGATGTTGGATCGTTGAGGATCAAAAGTACGCATGAACCGGATGAAATAAAAAAGTTACTTATTAATCATTTTATACAGGCCATACCGGTAGGTCTTTTCGCTTGCAGAGGCAATTTCTTCCATATTATATCTTGCCATGACGACCTCGCAGAGCTGCCTGTTTCCGTCAGTCGGGGTGTTGCACCAGAAGTTGTAGTGGAAGTAAACATGGCCCTGGTATCTGTCCATCAGGTTCCTGATGATCTCAGGATTATGGACGCCGACATGAGTCTGGATGGCGCTCTGACCCCAGATGAGAAACATGGTGGGGTTATGCGTCACGACGATGGATTGGCCGGGGATCTTCCTGATAAACTCACGGGCGTAATAATGATCATACCTGGCCCCCCACGCCTCCTGCCCCACGGTTCGGACCAGCGGCAGAAAGGGCATCCATGTAAAAATCAAAACCAGAACGATCAAAATGCCGATTCGCTTTCCCCCTGCCCCCTCGCAACGTCTTAACCCACGTGCACCTTTTTCACAAAACCCTTCAATCCATGACCTGATCCTTTCCCCTCCCATCCCCGCCAGCACGGCAATGGGCATGAATGTCACCAACGCGAAGCGGACATCGGCGCCGTACCGGTAACTTCCGGCGTAGAAGAAGAGAAATATCCCCCAGAAGAGAAGGAACCACACGAAAATCATCAGACGCCATTTCAGATCATACCGGGCAAACAGCAACCCAACGATGGCAAGAACAGTAAACACAGCCGGGAATAAGGCATTATTCAGATAATAGGGCCCGTTTACCGACAGATTGTGTAAGAAGAATTCCGTGGAAAACTTTGCGCCCTGAGCCCCCCAGTCTTGACCGCTCATTGCATAAAGGTGTAAAAAATGTGGTAACAAAAAAAACAGCGTCACAAGCCCCGCCGTCCAGATTTCCTTTCTCAGCAGGAGCACCGTCCCCCATCTTTTTCTTTTGTCCGAACCTGTTTCCTGAGCCCCCTCTTCTCCAGAGCCGGCGGCACTTTCTTCTGCACTATTCTTCGTCGCACCATGTGAAAAAATGGGCGCTGTTCCTATTATTGTGCAGAGCAGAATAATGCCTGACTCCGGCCTCATCTGGCAGGCCATGGGGATGAGCGCAGCCAGCATAAACAGGCGCCTGATCCCGCCCGTTTTCAGATAAACTGCCAGGCAAAGAACAACGAGCCCGGCAAAAAAGGCAGCGGATGGCTCTGCAGCCACCGTATTCGACCAGATCAGATTATGCGGAACGAGGGCAAAAACGAGGGCTGCCAGAAACGAGGGGAAGAAACCGCCGGAGATGACCCGCGTTATAAAAAAAACAACGAGGACACCGGCAGTAAAAATCACATTATTGAGGGAAAAGGCATAGAGTACGTCTGTACCGAACAGTTGAAAGACAACGCTCATCCGAAAAGGCCAGCCGCCCGGCTCCTTATAGTATGACAGGGC
>JAPLJQ010000026.1 GCA_026388495.1 Deltaproteobacteria bacterium
CGCCAAAGACGGCATCACTCAGCTCTATTTCTGATACCTTATTCTTTTCAATATCATATACCCCGGTTACCGGCATTTTGACCACTCCAAATCCTGACTAACGACCCAGTTTTACGGATTGCTGTACGATAACAATCCGATTTTTGCAGCCCGGAACCGATCCTTTGACAAACATCAAATTCCTATCCGGCCTCACTCCTAGAACCATCAAATTCTGAACGGTTTTCCTGACATTGCCCATTTGTCCCGTCAACTTCTGTCCTTTGAACACCCGGGATGGTTCGGCGCTTGCACCAATCGATCCGGGAGCTCTGTGGAACATAGATCCATGGGTTGCCCTTCCACCACTGAAACCATGCCGCTTGACAACGCCGGCGAAGCCCTTACCGATTGTCGTCCCGACAACATCCACATAATCGCCGGCCTGGAAAACATCGACCTTGATTTCTTGCCCCGGTTCATAGCTTTCCGAAGCAGTTCTTATTTCCCGGAGGATACGGAAAAGACCCTTATCGGCTTTCCTGAAGTGGCCCTGAAGAGGTTTTGTAACATTTTTCTGTCTGATCCGGCCGTAACCCAGCTGAATGGCATCATAGCCATCGGTCGCCACGGTTTTCTTTTGAACGACCACAGAAGGCTCCACTTCAATGACCGTTACGGGAACCGCCGCTCCATCTTCTGAAAAAATCTGTGTCATGCCTAATTTTCTGCCGATAAGTCCCTTTTTCATTTTCTTCACACAATCTTCCACATAAAATAACGATACGCCTCATTTAAAGAAAGTAACGGATGGACATCTACGTCCAGGCCGTGCCAGCGCTTCCGGTGGATCTTACAGTTTTATCTCAACATCCACACCGGCAGACAAATCCAATTTCATGAGGGCATCCACTGTCGACTGTGTCGGTTCTATAATATCGACAAGTCTCTTGTGTGTTCTGACCTCAAACTGTTCTCTGGATTTTTTATCCACATGGGGCGATCGATTAACGCAATACTTATTGATTTCCGTCGGTAGCGGAATGGGGCCGGCGACGCGCGCACCGGTTCTCTTTGCTGTTTCAACAATATCTTCCACAGACCGATCCAACAACTTGTAATCGTAAGCTTTAAGACGAATTCTTATCCTTTGTTCCTTCATAATGTCATGTAACCGTAACCCTTTAAGCGGGCTTCCTATTCAATTATTTTGGTGACCACACCAGCTCCAACGGTTCTTCCGCCCTCACGGATGGCAAACCTGAGCTGTTCTTCCATAGCGATGGGGGTGATTAACTCGACCTCCACTTCCACATTATCTCCAGGCATGACCATTTCAACCCCCTCAGGCAGGCTGCAGATGCCCGTAACGTCTGTCGTCCTGAAATAATACTGAGGCCGATACCCGTTAAAGAAAGGAGTATGTCTTCCACCTTCTTCCTTGGTCAGAACATAAACTGCTGCTTTAAATTTGGTATGGGGTGTGATTGAACCTGGTTTCGCCACAACCTGGCCTCTCTCAACCTCTTCACGCTTGGTTCCTCTCAGGAGAACACCGACATCATCCCCCGCCCGGCCTTCATCGAGGGTCTTGCGGAACATTTCGACACCGGTGCAAACCGTCTTGAATGTCGGCCTTATACCAACAATTTCAACTTCATCCCCTGTCCTGACAATACCTCTTTCAGCCCTTCCGGTTACCACGGTTCCTCTTCCGGATATGGAAAACACGTCCCCTACCGGCATGAGAAATGGTTTATCCAGATCTCTCTGAGGTTCAGGCACATAGGTGTCAGCAGCTTCCAATAACTCCCAGATCGATTTCACCTCAGGAGCATCGGAGTCATCAGATTCCAGAGCCTTCAGGGCTGATCCCCTGATGATCGGGATCTCATCACCGGGAAATTCATACTCCGTCAGCAACTCTCTCAATTCAAGCTCCACCAGATCAAGAAGTTCAGGATCATCAACAAGATCAACCTTGTTCATGTAGACGATGATAAAGGGAACCCGAACCTGTCTTGCAAGGAGGATGTGTTCTCTCGTCTGGGGCATGGGTCCATCGGAGGCAGCAACCACAAGAATGGCTCCATCCATATGGGCGGCGCCTGAAATCATGTTCTTGATATAATCGGCATGTCCCGGACAATCGACGTGGGCATAGTGTCTTTTCGCTGTCTCATACTCCACGTGGGCAACATTGATCGTAACGCCCCTTTCCTTCTCCTCGGGAGCATTATCGATGGAATCAAAGGGTCTGAACTCCGCCCAACCCTTCTTGCTCAAATGCTTCGTGATCGCTGCCGTCAAGGTGGTTTTACCATGATCCACATGCCCGATGGTGCCGATATTCAGATGCGGTTTGGTCCTCTCAAATTTTTTCTTAGCCATCTCCATTACCTCCTCTTTAACTTTGAATGGTTCGTTTGTTCACTATGTTTCTTAAAAAATAATTTTAATGACTTATTTTATCTATAATTGCTTTCGCCAGATTCTCCGATATGGCGTTGTAATTCAAAAATTGCATGGTATAGGTTGCTCTTCCCTGCGTCTTTGATCTGAGATCCGTGGCATAACCGAACATTTCGGCAAGTGGCACCTCGGCGTTGATCGCCTCCAGGGAAGGTCTCGATTCAATGCTGACGATTTTCCCTCGACGTGACGTGAGATTCCCAATCACATCGCCGAGGTATTCCTTGGGAACCACCACCTCCACCGACATTACAGGTTCCAGGAGGACGGGGTGGGCCCGTTTAGCCCCGCTTTTGAACGCCATGGAAGCCGCTATTTTAAAAGCCATGTCTGAGGAATCAACGTCATGAAAAGATCCGTCGACAGCGCTGACGATGACGTCAACAACAGGGTATCCCGCAAGCACACCCTCTTCCATCGCTTCCACAATACCTTTTTGCACAGCAGGAATATACTCAGTAGGAACCACTCCTCCGGTTATCCTGTTCCGGAACTCAAAACCCTGACCGGGCAAGTTGGGCTCAATTTCCAGCCATACATGACCATATTGCCCCCTGCCGCCCGATTGTTTAACATATTTGCCTTCCGTTCGCACACCTTTTCTGATGGTTTCCTTATATGCAACCTGGGGCTGACCGATATTGGCGCCCAGTCCAAATTCTCTTGAGAGCCGATCGACAATAATCTCCAGATGTAATTCTCCCATTCCGGAAATAAGGGTCTGACCCGTTTCCTTGTCCACCTTGACCCTGAAGGAGGGATCTTCGCGGGCAATCTTGGCCAGGGCAACATCCAGCTTCTCCTCATCCGACTTCGTTTTTGGTTCTATGGCGATGGCAATAACGGGATCCGGGAAATCCAGAGTCTCAAGTGTCAGCGGATGGTTCATATCACAGAGGGTGTCTCCCGTCGTTGTCAGATTCAAACCCACGGCAGCGACAATGTCGCCGGTGCGGGCCTCTTTAATATCTTCCCTCTTATTGGCATGCATCTTGAGCAATCTTCCAACCCGTTCTCTTCTCTTCTTGGACGCATTGTACACATAGGAGCCCGCCGACATGACTCCTGAATAGACCCTGAAATAGGTTAACTGGCCAACGTATGGATCTGTCATAATTTTAAAGGCCAAAGCTGAAAACGGCTCATCGTCACTGGCCGCCCTTTCCATGTTCGTCCCTTTTTCCTCCCTGCCGATCACCGGAGGCATATCCAGTGGAGACGGAAGATAATCGATAACGGCATCCAGGAGCATTTGCACCCCTTTGTTCTTAAAAGCAGAACCACACAGGATGGGTGTCGCCTTCAGGGTCAGCGTAACCTTTCTGATGGCACGCATGATTTCTTCGTGGGAAAGAGCTTCCTCGTTTACATACTTTTTCATCAGGTCTTCATCGCAGTCAGCAAGAAACTCAATGAGATTTTCTCTTTCCCGACGGGATACATCGATCATATCCGGAGGTATTTCACCCTCCGTGAATGTGACGCCCAAAGATTGCTCATCATACGTGACAGCTTTCATCCGGATAAGATCAACAACCCCTCGAAACGTGCTTTCCGCCCCGATGGGTATCTGCACCGGAATCGGGTGCGCCCCCAATCGTTCCCCGATGGAGTTGACAACCCTCCTGAAATCGGCCCCCACTCTGTCCATTTTATTGATGAACGCGATCCTGGGTACCCGGTATCTGTCCGCCTGACGCCAGACTGCCTCGGATTGTGGTTCCACACCGCCAACGGCGCAGAACAGGGCAACGGCTCCATCCAAAATTCTCAAAGATCTCTCGACCTCAATCGTAAAGTCCACATGCCCGGGTGTATCAATGATATTTATACGGTGATTTTTCCATGAACATGTGGTTGCCGCGGATGTAATGGTAATGCCCCTCTCCTGTTCCTGTTCCATCCAGTCCATCGTGGCTGTGCCGTCATGGACTTCGCCCATCTTATAGGACTCACGCGTATAGTATAAAATCCGCTCTGTTGTTGTCGTTTTGCCGGCATCAATATGCGCCATAATGCCGATGTTGCGGAGACTGTCTAAAGGAGCTTCACGTGCCAATTTTATTCACCAGAGTTTCCGGGAAAATGCTAAAAGCGGTAATGGGCAAAAGCCTTATTCGCCTCCGCCATCTTGTGAACGCTCTCCCTCTTTTTGACGGAAGCGCCCCTGTTATTGGCGGCATCAATCAACTCTGCAGTCAGCTTCTCCATCATCGTCTTTTCGGTACGTTCCTTGGAATGGGTGATGATCCAGCGAATGGCCAAAGCAACTCTCCGTGAAGGCACGACTTCCGTCGGCACCTGATAGGTAGAACCTCCTACCCGCCTTGACTTCACCTCAATCACGGGCTTCACGTTACTTACGGCCTTTTCAAAAAGCTCCACGGCCTGTTCTTTCGTTTTCTTTTCGATAATACCAAAGGCGCCGTATAAAATGGATTCTGCGATGCTCTTTTTGCCTCTTCTCAACAAACTGTTGATAAATTTTGCCACAAGCTTATTGTTATACTTAGGGTCCGGCAGTATTTCTCTTTTTGTAATTTCTCTTCTTCTCGGCATGATCCTATCCCCGTTTAGCTCGGTTTCTTCGCTCCATACTTGGACCTCCCCTGTTTCCTGTCCTGAACCCCCATCGCATCAAGCGTACCCCTGATAATGTGATACCGGACACCGGGAAGATCTTTTACTCTGCCCCCTCTGACAAGTACCACGGAGTGTTCCTGTAGGTTATGGCCGACACCTGGTATGTATGAAGTCACTTCGTATCCGCTGGCGAGACGAACCCTTGCAACCTTTCTCAAGGCAGAATTCGGTTTCTTGGGTGTCGACGTATACACCCTCACGCATACTCCCCTGCGCTGCGGGGAACCTGTCAACGCAGGTGTCGTTGTCTTCTTTTGCATCTTGGTCCTACCTTTGCGGACCAATTGATTGATTGTCGGCATCATTCCTCCCAGACTCTATTGTTACCCTTACTGTTGGGTGCAACAAAAGTTAAGTTGCTATCAATTCGTGGGCTGTATGTCAAGTGTTTTCTCACTTATTTTTTCATTTCCTTCATCATCTTCAATCTCGAGGGCTTTATCATCTTCAACTGTCCTGAGACCCAGTTTCCTGTATACGGGGAGCCCGGTCCCCGCAGGAATCAATCTCCCCATGATGACATTTTCCTTGAGTCCTCTGAGATAATCGACCTTCCCAGCCAGGCTGGCTTCTGTCAGAACCCGTGTCGTCTCCTGGAAGGAAGCCGCTGAGATGAAACTCTGCGTGCTGAGAGATGCCTTGGTAATACCGAGTAAAATCGGTTCACCGATGGCCGGTCTCCCGCCTCTGGCAGCGACCTTTTCGTTTTCTTCCTGGAAGCGGTACCTCTCCACCTGCTCGTCTGCTATAAAGACAGTATCACCCGGATCTTTCACTTTTACCCTGCGGAGCATCTGGCGTACGATCACCTCCATATGCTTATCATTGATTTTGACACCCTGAAGCCTATAAACCTCCTGAACCTCATCAACAAGATATCGGGCCAACGCTTTTTCGCCCTTAATTGTCAGAAGATCATGAGGATTGTGAACCCCATCCATCAGGGCTTCACCCGCCTGAACACGGTCCCCCTCCTGGACGCTGACGTACTTTCCTTTGGGTATTAAATATTCCTTTTCTTCGCCAACCTCAGGGGTGATAACAACTTTTCTCTTTCCTTTGGCATCCTTGCCGTATGAGACGGTACCGTCGATTTCGCTGATGACGGCAAATTCCTTCGGCTTTCGAGCTTCAAAGAGCTCCGCCACTCGGGGAAGCCCTCCGGTGATATCCTTCGTTTTCGTTGTCTCTCTTGGAATTTTAGCAACAATATCACCTGCACTGACCTTATCCCCTTCCGATACACCAATATTGGCCCCTACGGGAAGAAGGTACCTTGCCACAGCATTCGTTCCCGGAACTCTTGCCGTTTTACCTTTGCTGTTCTTGATGGAAACCCGGGTACGGAAATTAGCCCCCTTGAATTCGACAATCACTTTTCTTGAAAGACCGGTTACCTCATCAACCTGTTCCTGCATGGTCTTTCCTTCGATGATATCTCCATACTTAACATTACCGTCAACCTCTGCGAGGATCGGTATGGAGAAAGGATCCCATTCTGCAAGCAAATCACCTTTCTTAACGACAGTGCCATCGCTCATTTTGAGATGCGCCCCGTATGGAACGGGATATTTTCCACGGCTTCTGGCCTGTTCGTCTAAAACATGAACTTCTCCATTCCTGTTCATGACGACAAGATCCTGTCCTTTTGTTTTCACTGTATTGAGATTCATATACTTGATGGTGCCGTCATGCCTTGCCTCGAGGGTAGAGTGCTCATCAAATTTAGCGGTACCACCGATGTGGAACGTTCTCATGGTCAGCTGGGTGCCCGGTTCACCGATAGACTGAGCGGCAATAATTCCGACAGCCTCGCCTATATTTACAAGATGCCCATGAGCCAGGTCTCTTCCATAACACATGGTGCAGACACCGTGCTTTGACTTACAGGTTAAAACAGACCGGATGTTCACCATTTCGATACCGGCTTGATCAATCTTGTCGGCAAGGGCTTCATCAATCCCCTCATTTGCATGGACAAGAATCTCTCCACTAAACGGCTCCTTTATATCTTCCAGCGCCACCCTTCCAAGAACGCGTTCACCCGCCGTTTCAATGATTTCGCCACCTTCCATAAGGGCAGAAACGTAAATACCGTCAATGGTGCCGCAATCATTCTCACTGATAATACAATCCTGGGCCACATCAACGAGCCTTCTGGTCAGATATCCAGAATTTGCCGTCTTCAGAGCGGTATCAGCAAGACCTTTCCTGGCGCCGTGGGTGGAAATGAAATACTGGAGTACCGTCAATCCTTCTCTGAAATTAGCCGTGATCGGCGTTTCGATGATTTCTCCGGAAGGTTTTGCCATCAAGCCTCTCATCCCGGCAAGCTGCCTGATCTGGACGGCGCTTCCTCTTGCACCGGAATCGGCCATCATAAAAATGGGGTTAAAGCTTTCGATCTTCCGTTTTTCGCCGACACGATTTTCGGTCTCCTCTGATCCGATACCGCTGAGCATCTCAGCGGCGACCTTCTCCGTCGCTTGAGCCCATATATCGATAACCTTATTGTACCTCTCTCCATCCGTGATGAGACCGTCCATATACTGCTTCTGTATTTTTAGAACATCCTTGTCGGCCATAGAAACGATATCTTTTTTGTTGGCTGGAATCACCATGTCATGGATGGCAATGGACATACCCGAAATTGTGGCATACTTAAACCCCAAATCCTTTAACCGATCTGCCAGCAGAACTGTCGTTTTATCTCCACAGGTGCGGTAAGAATGATCTACCAGGTTAGCTAACTCCTTTTTATTCATCACTTTGTTGACGGCATCGAAAGGAATCTCTTCAGGCAGATTTCCATAAAGAACAACCCTTCCAACGGTTGTCTCCTTCATTTCACCGTTAATACGGACTTTTACTTTCGCATGAAGGTCCACTGCATCTGCATCGAGAGCGCTTTGAACCTCTCCCGGATCGGAAAAAACCATCCCTTCGCCCTTCACACGGTTCTTGGCACGCGTCATATAGTAAATACCCAGAACGATATCCTGGCTGGGATTTATGATGGGTTTCCCGTTCGCCGGTGAAAGGATATTATTTGTTGACATCATCAGGACCCTGGCTTCCGTCTGTGCCTCAACAGACAATGGAACATGAACGGCCATCTGGTCACCGTCAAAATCGGCGTTGAACGCTGTGCAGACCAGAGGATGTAGCTGTATGGCTTTCCCCTCTATCAGAACCGGCTCAAAAGCCTGGATACCAAGCCTGTGAAGGGTAGGCGCCCTGTTCAACATAATGGGATATTCACGCACCACCTCATCAAGAGCGTCCCATACTTCAGCAGTTTCCCGCTCCACCATTTTCTTTGCGCTTTTTACCGTTGTCACATAACCTTTTTCCTCAAGGCGGTTATAGACAAAAGGTTTGAACAATTCCAAAGCCATCTTCTTTGGCAGACCACACTGATGGAGCCTCAGGTCAGGTCCAACTGTAATGACCGACCGCCCGGAATAATCCACTCTCTTGCCGAGCAGGTTCTGTCGAAATCTTCCCTGCTTTCCTTTCAGCATATCGGAAAGGGATCTCAGCGGTCTCTTGTTGGAACCGGTAATCGCCCTTCCTCTCCTGCCATTGTCAAAAAGGACGTCCACCGCCTCCTGCAGCATCCGTTTTTCATTTCGAATAATGATCTCCGGGGCGTTCAACTCCTGTAAGCGCTTCAAGCGGTTATTCCTGTTAATAACCCGCCTGTAGAGATCATTGAGATCAGAGGTGGCAAAACGACCGCCGTCCAGAGGAACCAGGGGCCGCAGATCGGGAGGAATCACCGGCAGAACCGTGAGGACCATCCACTCCGGTTTGTTCGTTTTTGATTTCATCAAGGCCTCAATGACCTTTAACCTCTTGACAAGTTTTTTTCTCTTCGTATCAGAATTTGTTCCTCTAAGTTCCCCGCGAAGTTCCTCGTCCAGCTTGACCAGATCAATCTCTTCCAGAAGCTTCCGGACAGCCTCGGCGCCAATTCCCGCCTCAAAAGCATCTTCACCGTACTGATCTTTTAAATCGCTGAATTCTTCCTCAGACAAAAGATCTTTCTGTTTCAGAGGGGTGTTTTTCGGATCCAGCACAATCCACGATTCAAAATAAAGGACCTTTTCCATTTCCTTGAGGGTCAGATCAAGGACATGCCCAATACGGCTCGGGAGACTCTTGAGAAACCATATGTGAGCAACGGGTGTTGCCAGTGTAATATGACCTATTCTTTCCCGGCGGACTCTCGATTGAATGACCTCAACACCACATTTCTCGCAGACGACCCCCCTGTATTTCATCCGTTTATAACGACCGCAGAGACATTCATAATCCTTGACGGGGCCGAAAATTTTTGCGCAAAAAAGTCCGTCCCTCTCAGGCTTGAACGTTCTGTAATTGATCGTTTCCGGCTTTTTGACCTCACCATGGGACCACGAAAGTATTCTTTCCGGCGATGCGATTGACATCTTGATTGCATTAAACCGGATTGGATCTTTCGGTTTTTCAAAATAACTGAAAACGTCTTCCACTGATTTTATCTCCCCATTTTTAAAGATTCAAAACACCGTTCATGGATTAAGGGGTTCACTATTCCTCAATAAGCTCCACATCCAGACAGAGGCTCTGCAATTCCTTGACAAGCACGTTGAAAGACTCGGGGAGCCCTGGTTCCAGGGTGTGTTCTCCCTTTACAATGGCCTCATACATTCTGGTACGACCTGCCACATCATCCGATTTAACAGTCAGAAACTCCTGGAGCGAGTAAGCAGCGCCATAAGCCTCCATAGCCCAGACTTCCATTTCACCAAGCCTCTGGCCCCCAAATTGCGCTTTTCCACCGAGAGGTTGCTGCGTTACAAGAGAGTAAGGACCGATGGATCTTGCATGAATCTTATCATCAACCAGATGGTGGAGTTTTAACATATATATCATGCCGACAGTAATCTCCTGATCAAATGGCTCACCCGTTCTCCCGTCAAAGAGAAGCGTCTGTCCCGTTTCCGGAAGTTCGGCCATGGCGAGCATCTTTCTGACTTCACTTTCGTCAGCACCATCAAAAACAGGCGTCGCTACCAGGATTCCCCTCTTCACTTTACGGACAAATGATTTTATCTCTTCATCGGAGGCGTCATCCACAAAATGGTCAAACTCAGGAGAAGCGTAAACACTTTTCAATTCTTTCCTCAATTGATCAACCTGGAAATTTTTTTCCAGCAGGACGTTAATCTTTTCCCCCAGCCCCCTGGCTGCCCAACCGAGATGGGTTTCAAGAACCTGTCCGACATTCATACGCGATGGCACCCCAAGGGGATTCAAGATAATGTCCACAGGCGTCCCGTCCCGGAAATAAGGCATATCCTCCTCGGGCAGTATTCTGGATAAAACACCCTTGTTTCCATGGCGGCCCGCCATTTTATCGCCAACGGACAATTTCCTTTTAATGGCAATATAGACTTTGACCATTTTGATCACACCGGGCGGAAGCTCATCCCCGGCTTTCATCTTTTCTATTTTTTCTTCAAAAAAAGTCTCTATAAGGGCCTTTTTCCGCTCGAAGTTTGCCAGCAGACTGCCAATTTTCTCTTCTGTGGCATCCTCTCCGACAAGGGATATTTCCTTCCATAAACCAAATGGCATCTTGTCCAGGACATCCTTATCGATCGTTCCTCCCTTTTTCAATAGGATCTTTTTCTTTGTGGGATCGACCAGTTTCGTAGCCGATGTTTTTCCAATGAGCATCCCCGATATGTTATTTTTTAAATTGTCTGTAATAATTCTTATTTCATCATCCCTATCCTTACACAGAAGCCGAACCGTTTCGTCCTCTATGAATTGCGACCGGTGATCCCTTTCAGTCCCCTTTCTCGAAAAAATCTTGGCGTCGATCACAGTTCCTTCCACACCCGGGGGAATGCGAAGAGATGTATCCCTTACATCACTTGCCTTCTCACCAAATATGGCCCGGAGCAATTTTTCCTCGGGTGATAACTGGGTTTCTCCTTTCGGCGTAATTTTTCCGACGAGAATGTCACCGGACTTTACAAATACACCCATCCTGACAATTCCGCTCTCATCAAGGTTTCTGAGGGCCTCCTCACCCACATTGGGGATGTCCCTTGTTATCTCTTCCTGACCAAGTTTCGTGTCCCTGGCCATGGTCTCGAATTCCTCGATGTGGATGGAGGTGTAAATGTCGTCCTTTATCACCCTTTCGCTGACCAGGATGGAGTCTTCATAATTGTATCCTCCCCAGGACATGAAGGCAACCATCACATTTCTTCCAAGGGCCAGTTCGCCATTATCGGTGGCAGGCCCATCGGCAACAATGTCGCCCTGATTGACCCGATCTCCTCTATCGACGATGGGCTTCTGGTTAAAACAGGTATCCTGGTTTGAACGCTGATATTTGGCCAGATTATAGATATCCACGCCCGTATCAAAGCCATCTTTCCCGTCACTGTCACATTTTATGACGATCCGTGAAGCGTCGACATGTTCGACAATGCCGGAGCGTTTAGCCACAACAACGGCGCCGGAATCCTTTGCAACAACAGATTCCATTCCCGTACCCACAAGGGGAACTTCAGGTTTTAACAGAGGAACGGCCTGTCGCTGCATATTTGAACCCATGAGCGCACGGTTTGCGTCATCATGCTCCAAAAATGGAATAGAGGCTGCTGCAACACTGACAAGCTGATTGGGTGAAACATCCATCAGATTGACTTCTGCCGGGGCAACGGTGTGAAAATCACTTCCCTTCCTGGCAGAAATGAGCTCACCGACGAATTTTCCGTCTTTATCAACGGGAATGTCTGCCGGAGCAACGATATACTTCTCTTCTTCGATCGCCGTCAGATACCGGACTTCATCAAGGACCCTCCCGTTTTCAACCACCCGGTAAGGCGTTTCTATAAAACCGAAGGCATTTACTCTTGCATAGGTACTCAGAGAAACAATGAGGCCGATATTCGGACCTTCCGGCGTTTCAACTGGACAGATGCGCCCATAATGGGTGGGATGAACGTCCCGTACCTCAAATCCTGCTCTTTCCCGGGTCAATCCCCCGGGACCGAGTGCTGAAAGCCTCCTCTTGTGCGTAATTTCAGAAAGGGGATTTGTTTGATCCATGAACTGCGACAACTGACTGCTTCCAAGAAACTCATTCACGACGGCTGTAACAGGTTTTGCATTAATGAGTTCATGAGGCATCATCGTTTCAATATCCTGGAGACTCATCCGTTCCTTAATCGCCCTCTCTATACGCACCAAACCTATACGGTATTGATTTTCTATCAGTTCTCCCACAGACCTGACGCGCCTGTTACCCAGATGATCTATATCATCCACGCTGCAGTCACCGACGCCGTTTTTAAGGTCAATCAGGTATTTTACCGCCGCCAGGATATCATCATTTCGCAAAACCGTCACATTTGTCGGCACATCCAGACGAAGCTTGTAATTCATCTTCGCCCTTCCCACATCCGACAGGTCGTAACTTGCCGGATCAAAAAAGAGACTGTTGAAAAACTTTTGCGCCGTTTCCGGAGTTGGCGGGTTACTCGGACGCAATCTTCTGTATATCTCTATGATCGCTTCCTCTGCACCTTCTATTCTGTCAACGAGAAGAGTATCTCTGATGGAAGCATTCATCCTTTCTTCATCGATATAAATGAACCGAAGCTCCTGAATCCCTTTTTCACGGACCCGCTCCAATCCCTCCAGTGGCAATTGTTCATTACATCTCAAAAGAATTTCACCGGTTGTCGGATCTAAAACGTCTGAGGCAAGAATCTTTCCAACCATATCAGATTCACTGACCTGTATACGATCTATGCCCAATTCGGTCATCTTCTTCAAAAGGACCTTGTTGATCTTTCTCGCCTTTTTGACGATGACGTCACCTGTACCGGGATCTTTAATATCTTCAGGCGCCTTCTCGCCGATGAGGGATTCGTCAACGACCATGTATGATCTTTTATCATCCAGGCATACCTTCTCAATATTATAAAAATAATTGAGAAGGCATTCGTTTGAATTTCCCATTGCTTTCAGAAGGATGGTCACAGGCATCTTCCGTCGCCTGTCAATTCTGACATAAAGAAGGTCTTTGGAATCGAATTCAAAATCGAGCCAGGACCCCCTGATCGGTATAATCCTCGAAGAATAGATCAGTTTCCCGCTGGCAAGCGTTTTTCCCTTGTCATGGTCAAAAAAGATTCCCGGAGATCTGTGAAGCTGGCTGACAATGACCCTTTCCGTACCGTTCATGATAAAGGTGCCATTTCTTTCCGTCATCAGGGGAATTTCACCAAAATAAATCTCCTGTTCCTTGATATCCCGGATTGCTTTGTGTTCAGATCCCCGATCTGTTTCAAAGACTACAAGTCTCACCACGATTTTCAGCGGAGCAGCATAAGTCATGCCCTTCTGGATACATTCCTTCACGTCATATCTGGCTTCCCCGATTTTATAACTGACAAACTCAAGGGAACATTTCCCGCTGAAGTCGGAAATGGGAAAAACGCTTTTGAATGCACCCTGAAGTCCAAAATTACCCCTTTTATCGGGCTCAACATCCATCTGCAGAAATTTCTCATAGGACTTCATCTGGATATCAATGAGATTCGGTATATCCAAAATCTTTTTGATACGTCCAAAATTTTTCCTGAATTCACCCATGGGCATCCTTTTAAGTTACAATTAAATATCTACAATATAAGATATCATGGATTGGCAAGTGTTAGATTTCAAACAGCAAGCTACTTAATCTCCACGGTTCCGCCAACCTCTTCAACCTTCTTTTTGATATCCGCTGCCTCATCTTTCGATACACCTTCTTTAATGGGCTTCGGCACACCGTCCACCAGGTCTTTGGCTTCTTTAAGTCCCAAACCGGTGATGGCCCTGACGACTTTGATAACCTGTATTTTCTGCTCACCGAATCCAGCGAGTATCGCATCGAATTCCGTCTTTTCCTCGGCCTGGGAAGCTTGATCAGACCCTGCTGCAACCTGAGCTACCGCCATGGGCACAGCCGCAGACACGCCAAACCTTTCTTCCAATTCCTTTACGAGCTCAGAAAGCTCCAGCACCGTCATTTCTTCAATAAATTTTATAACGTCTTCTTTGGTAGTTTGATGGGACATATCTTTAATCCTTTCCTGTATATGTATTTGTATATTAGTTTCCTGATTCTTTCTTTACTCGATAAGCGTCGAGACACTGAACAAGGCTCCTCGGAACTCCAGAAAGCACATTAACCAGGGCCGTCTGGACCCCCTGCATTACAGAGAGAAGTTTACCAAGAAGAACGTCTCTTCCCGGTAGCTCTGCCAGGGCACTGATCTGCTCTTTGGTCAAGAACTTGCCGTCGAGCATGCCGGCTTTGATTTCCAGTTCAGCGTTTCTTTTTGCAAACTCCACAAGCACTTTCGTGGACTCAATGACATCGCCCTTATTTAAGGCAATGGCCAACGGTCCTTTGAAATGGCCTTCCAGAGCTGAAAAATCGGTATCCCGGGAAGCGATTCTCAGAAGTGTGTTTTTTACGACCCGCACCTCGGTACCAGATTTACGCAGTACATTTCTCAACGCCGTCATTTTTTCAACGTTCATCCCGATGTAACCGGCGAGAACGGTTAGCTGGGTTTCCCTGAGTTTCTCATGAAGCTCAGCAGCCATCTGCTCCTTTTTCTTTCGATCCAATCTCCAACCTCCTTTCGTCACCAGATTTTCAATATGATGATCATCTTGAAGCTAAAAAAATTCAGAAAGTCGGAGAACAGAGCATCATACAGGAAAAATTGAACAAACATGATATATGGCCTCATCTGAAGGGCTTCAGAATACCCCTTCCGTCTCGGCAGGCCGATTCAGATCGTTTAAACTCCTGTACCTGCTGTCTCAGACTTTTGTAACGCAATCGAACCTTAATACAGATTTATCCGATCCACCCTTAAATATTTCTAACATCGAGGGGATCTACTTTGATTCCGGGTCCCAAGGTGGTGGAGATAGATATGCTCTTGAGATAAATCCCCTTACTGGATGCTGGCTTCAGTTTTATAATCGCTTCGATAACGGCGGTGATATTTTCCACCAACTTATCCGTTCCAAACGAAACCTTACCCACAGGACTGTGGACAATTCCCGCCTTTTCAACTCTGAATTCAACCTTTCCAGCCTTTAATTCATTGACAGCTTTTCCAACATCAAAAGTAACCGTACCCACTTTTGGATTTGGCATCAATCCCCGGGGACCTAAAATCTTCCCAAGTTTTCCAACGCTGCCCATCATGTCAGGTGTGGCAATGGCTCTATCAAATTCAAGCCAGCCGCTTTTGATTTTTTCAATGATGTCATCCGAACCAACCACATCAGCACCTGCGTCAAGAGCTTCCTTTTCTTTCTCTCCCTTGGCAAACACCAATACCTTGACCGATTTACCCAATCCATTAGGCAGGACAACGCTCCCTCTCACCATCTGATCGGCATGCTGGGGATTTACTCCCAGACGAATAGCGGCATCAACCGTTTCATCGAACTTGGCCCTCGCCGTGCTGATGACCATATCCACCGCTTCTCTCAAGGCATACCGCTTCCCCGATTCGATCTTTTGTTTTGCTTCAGTGAAACTTTTTCCTCTTTCAGACATACTAA
Source organism: Deltaproteobacteria bacterium (assembly GCA_026388495.1). Taxonomy (GTDB): domain Bacteria; phylum Desulfobacterota; class Syntrophia; order Syntrophales; family UBA2185; genus JAPLJQ01. The sequence continues at coordinate 15,742 of JAPLJQ010000026.1, forward strand.
AACCTCAAATTAACGCACTTCCTTTAAAGCTTTGCTGCGACTAAGATTTTGTCAAAACCGCATCTTCAGCCCCTCTGCAGGAAAGGATGGTATGGAAGCGCTTCCCGTTAGTCTATCCTGCTATTTCAATTCCCATTGACTTTGCCGTCCCCTCAATGATCCTGATTGCCCCTTCCATATCAACGGCATTCAGATCATTGTATTTTAACTCTGCAATTTCCTTCACCTGCTTGAACGTCACAGTACCAACTTTTTCCCGTTTCGGGTCTCCGGAACCCTTCGCAATTTTTGCAAACTGTTTCAGAAGAACAGATGCAGGCGGAGTCTTGGTAATAAAGGTAAACGAGCGGTCCGCATAGACCGTTATGATAACGGGAATTACCGTTCCCTCTTGATTCTGCGTCATGGCATTGTATGCCTTGCAGAATTCCATGATATTGACACCGTGCTGTCCCAGAGCCGGACCGATCGGTGGCGACGGCGTCGCCTTACCTGCCTTGATCTGAAGCTTTATGTTGGCTATAACCTTTTTTGCCATTTTGATCACCCTGTTATAAATATTTTATAATCTTCCTGCTACTTTCGTCCCTGCATCATATTTGAACAACCTGGATGAAATCAAGCTCCACAGGAGTTGATCGGCCAAAGATACTGACAATAACCCTCAATTTCCCCTTCTCAGGCTTGGCCTCATCAATGACGCCATCAAAGTTTGTAAAAGGACCATCAATAATCCTGACATGATCGCCGATTTCAAATTTGAATTTTGGCTTGGGTTTTAGCGTTCCTTCATCAATTCTGGTTTTTAAGATTTCCACATCCTTATCAGGTATCGGAGCCGGTTTATCTTTACCCCCGATAAAACCGGTAACCTTGGGAGTATCTTTGACGATATGCCAGGTATTATCATTCATTTCCATCCTGACCAAGATATAACCAGGAAAGAATTTTCTTTTTGATGTCTTTTTTTCTCCGGAAACAAGCTCCACGACATCTTCTTCGGGAATGAGAATATCCGAAAAATATTCCTGCATACCTGCCGACTGGATTCTTTCCTGAAGGGAAAGCTTCACCCGGTTCTCAAAGCC